>JAHWHF010000118.1 GCA_019323415.1 Candidatus Woesearchaeota archaeon
AGCTTAAGCTGCCTCTGTGTGCCTTCGCCGCAGTCAACAAGAACATCATAGTTCTTGAGCCTGACCAAAAGCGCCGTATGGTTCCTGTCCTTTGTCGGCACCATGCTTGATGTGCCTAAAAACAATAATTCCATAATATCGGCTTAGAATGAGGTTATATTTAAAAGAATAGGAAAAAAAGAAAAATTAAAGGTCTCTAACGCCGTCTTCTGTTATGACAAAAGCTGCTTCAGCTTCTGGCAGGTTTGGTGAGTCAACAAGTTTTGCAACCCTTGAGCCTTTCTTGCCTTTTCTCAGGTATATCCTAAAAGTAGAGTTGTGGCCGACTATATGGCCTCCAATAGCCTCTGTTGGGTCTCCAAAAAACTGGTCAGGCTTTGCCATAACCTGGTTTGTAACAAAAACGCACACATTATAGCTGTCAGCCAATTTTGAAAGTATGTGCATGTGCCTGTTAAGTTTCTGCTGCCTGTCAGCCAATGTTCCTCTGCCAATAAATTCAGCCCTAAAATGGGCAGTCAGTGAATCAACAATAACAACCCTTATGTCTTTGTCTTTTCTTACAAGCTCTTCAACCTTTTCAGCCAAAAGCATCTGGTGGTCTGAATTGTATGCTCTTGCAACTTTAATGTTTTTTAGGGCCTGGTCTGGGTCCATGCCAAGAGCTTTTGCCATCTGTATTATCCTTTCTGGCCTGAAAGTGTTTTCAGTGTCAATATAAACAGCTTTTCCGCCTGTCTGCTGGCACGAAACTGCAAGCTGGTGGCCAATCTGAGTCTTAGAGCTTCCATACTGGCCAAAAGCTTCTGTTATTGCTCCTGTTTCAAAGCCTCCGTCAAGAAGCTTGTTAATTTCTTCAGAAGGAACTTTTATTTTAATAACGCTCTTTCTTTTCTCAAGCAGTGCATCGCCAGATGTAAAACCCATGTCAAGCATGCTTCTTGCAGCCTGAATTATTTTTCTTGCTCCTGATGGAGTCATTCCGACTTTTTCAGCAAGGTCTGCAGGGCTTGCAACTGCAACACCCAGGAAATCAGTAAATCCTGCTGCTTCAAGCTTTTCAACTGTTGCAGCTCCAACACCTGGAAGATCGCTCAATGTAGGCTTTTGAACATCGCCAAGCTCAACATTATCCTGAACATCATCATCTGTTTCCTCAACTTCTTCTATATCCTCTTCTTCAAAATTTTCTTCATCTTTTGCCATTTAAATCACCCTAACCCCCAATTACTTGTTTTTATTTAAAAAGCATTACGCCTGAATGTCCAGTGACCAGTGAATGCTAATGAGCTGGTCAATGGCCAGTGTATATTAGGCTATTGAAATTTATAAACCTATTCCCTGTTTTTCCGTAAAAATTACAAGTGGAAAAGCTTGTATAAAGCCAAAATACTGACTATAACAAACACAACAGCCTCTCCAAATGAGCCTGTTTTTATGAAGCCTTTTATTGCAATTCTTGAAAATGGATGAAAAGGCATTATGCCCTGATGCGACAGGCAGTCAATTGCCATATGTGAAAAATAGCCTGCCATTACAGCCACCATAAGTATTTTCTGCCTTAGCAAAAAATATGTTATAAAGCCGAACATAAACAATGCAAATACTGAATGAAAAAATCCCCTATGCTCAAACAAATGGCCTATTATCTTAAGTTTGCTTCCAATCTTTGAGTCAGGATGGTCTATATCTGGCATTATTGATGCAACAACAACAAATGTGAGGAACAATATCTGGTTTACTGGATGAAGAAATCCTATCAGCAGCAATGCTACTAGAAATCCAAAAACCAAATGCGTCTTGAACATCATTTTATTCTTCGACTAATTCCTCTTTGCTAGAAGTAGAATCTTCAATGTTTTTAAGCTCTTCGCCCGGGTCAGGGCTTGCATCTATTTTTCTTGCAACAAAGTCAAGGTTGCCTGACATTGTATTTTTTCTCACAACACCTATAACTTTGATTATGTTGCCCAGAAGCTCTGATTTTGCAGTCTCAAAATCCTCAGGGCTGTTTCTCATTTCGCTTACGCCTTTGACCAAAGCCTCTGCCTGGTCCCTGAAGCACGCAACCCTTAATGAGCCTGAGCCGTCATCAAGAAGTACATTGATAACGCATGTAAAGTCTGGCTTGACATTTCCATGCGTTGCGCATTTGAACTCACCTGCTTCTCCCCTTGCTCTTTGTTTGCACTGCGGGCAAACTTCGTAAAAATTAGGATTGAAAACCTGGACAATTGTTCCAAGAAGCTCAACATCCCTGTCATCTTCATTTAGCTGGCTGATTTTCTTTTTCTGGACTTCCCTGCCCTTGATTGATACTCCCGGAGGGTTCACAGAAAGCCCGCTTCTCTGGTTAAGGTGTATTTCTTTTCTTCCCTGGTTTTCCCTGACATAACCGCTTTTAATCCTTACAACATCTCCTTCTTTGAGTGTTAACAGCTTGTCAGTCATATCATTCCAAAGAACAACTCTAATCGCGCCTGTTTCATCAGATATAAGCATGTTTCCAACTTTTCCTTCCCTTGACTCTGTCTTGAACTCCCTTACTGGAAACACATTCGATACTTTTGCATCAACATCAACATTTTTCATGCCTGCAAGTATTTTTGAAATCTTCTGCGGCCCAGAGCTTATCTCAAAGACCTTTACTCCAAGCTCGTTTGCAACAATATGAGCAGCGCCCTGCTCAGAAATCAGGCCTGAAAGCTCATCCATCTTTTTCTTTATTTTGACCTTAATATCTGACTCAGAAAGACCAGAAGCTGTCTGGATTTTTTGTATGATATCTGAAACCGGCATCTGAAACATTAGTTAACACCCCCTTGTCCAGAGGATTTAATTGGTATATAAAAAAGTATTGGTATCACTGATTTATTAGAAAAAATGATCCCCGGGCCAGTGCCCTTCTGTTATCGAAGCAATTTGTGATAGACACTCATCACCTCTAGTCCTGGGATAGCGATCAAGTATGGGGGTACTTTGGTCTGGAATTAAAGAAAGATTCCGTTAACCATCCCAATTACCATTTCAGGACACTGGACCAGGTTGAACATGCGCTTTTATATCAGCTCCAGGTTGCCTTTTTTTGTTCTCTTGTAATTGGCAACCATTTTCTTGATTTTTTTCCTGTCAATCCCGACCTTGCCTGCCTTCTGCTCCAAAGTCTGGACAATTTTCTCGTCTTCAAGCTCTTTTCTTGTGATTTTCTTGAGAAGTATGCCTTCGTCATCAATTGTGTACATGAAGAATCCTGTCCCCTCTTCAATGTCAAGCTCCCTCCTGACATCTTTTGGGATAACAATCTGCCCGCGAGAATCACATTGTACAAGCCGAGGATATTTCTTCATTTTTTCTGATATTCTGATTTTTTTTCTTATTTATCTATCAAACAACCCCATATTAGGAACTAATTTCTGAAAATCAGAATTAATATATAAAGATTATTGTTGCATAAACTAAAGAAAATTAATTTAGAAATATAAAGTATAGAAAAAATAATCAAACCAGCTCTACATCAATCTCTGTTCGCTCTGAGCTTTGGCCTTCGAAATCAACAGCAACAACTGAAACCTTGTTTGTGCCCCCAGGTATTGTGTAAGCCAGTTCAGTAGCGTAATTCTCTGCCCTTGCAACTGAATCGCTTTTCTCGCCCTGCGCGCCAAAAAAGACTTCATAATACTCAACATCAGGAGCAGGGCTTTTCCATTTCACAACATTGCCGTCAAGAGTAAACTCAACTTCAGGCGGAGCTGCATTGTCATCAATGTAATATGCAAATTTTGTTACAAGCGGCTTTAGCCCGTCAACAGCAAATATTTCCTGGTCATGGTCAACGCATATATTGAACATCCTATTGTTGAGCCTGCACTCAGATTCTCCTGAGCCTTTTGCAATATTCCCGCATTTGCAGTTATTATCCAATGATTCTGTGCACATTCTCTGCATGTCAGGCTCAGAGCAGATACTATAGCCTTCAAGCTGCTCAAGCTCTGTCTCAATGCATTCTGTGAGCTCTGGGCTGCCAATTACATTAAGGTCCTGCATGCTGCTGCATTCTGAATTTATGTGCTGCATATTTTCAGAAATCTGCCTGTAATCAAAGTCAAATTCAAAGTCAACAATAAAATTTGGCTTTATTGCATAGTTTATGTTGCTCTTTACATTTCTTGCAAACAGCTTTTCAATCTTTATGCTCCATAGCTGCCTTCCAAACAATTTCTTTTTCGCAGAATCAAGAATAATGTCTGCCTGTGAAAATACAGGGAATTTCAAGTTGCCTGGATATTTCAACAGGTAATTGTTAAAGCTTGATACAAATCTCGGTACAAAGCCTTTCTGGATTGTTTCAGCTGTTGGCCAGCACTGCTTTTCTTTTGACTTCCAAATATAAAATTCATCAAGCTTTCCGCATTCAGAATAATTGCCATTGGCCTCAAAATCATAAAGTGTTTTTTTCTCAGCAAGCTCTGATGCAAAGTCAAGGTAAATAAGGTGCTTCTCTCCCTGGTTCATTACCTCAAACAAGTCAGCCTCATTTGCTCCAATATATTCTGATTTTCCTTTGCCTGCTGATGATATGACTGCAACTGCCGTTATAACAACTGCTATGGTCATGATTAGCAAAAACACGCTGAACAATGATGCTTTTTTGTTTAGTTTCATATTCTGAGTATCACCAATAGCTCTGACTTGTCTTCAGTTGGAATATACATGAAAGCTCCTGAACCTGTTGCAAATGTCAGTTCTTTTCCTCCTTGTGAGTGCCCAAGTCCTCCGAATGTATGCTGGAAAACCATTCTTCCCTGCTCATCGCTTCTCTGAACCTGCATATCCCAGTCTTTTCCAATAGGCTTATTCATCTGAAGAAGAACATCATAAAATTTGCTTGTGTCAACCTTTCTTTCAGATAAAAGTATAACAAGCTCAGACATCTGAAGAGTTTCATTTATGCCGTCTTTGTCAACATCAAACATTACAGGGCTTCTCATATAGCTGCTTAGCAAATAATCAGGCCTTGAATATATGTTCGAGCTTACAATCTGGTAAACTGCAGGTGCATTGCTTACCTTGAAAAGCACAAAAAACATCAGCACAAATATAACAAACACTATAAAAGCTGCAAAATCAGTCAGATATGTTGATACTGCTGCTTTTTTGTTCATTCTTTTCATTTTGGCACCAAAACATGCATTTCAAGTATGGCTGGCTCAAGCTTATTGTTCCTGTATATTGTTACACGCATAACATCCTTTACAGAAGCAGGAGCGCCTGGCCCTCTGAATATTCCTTTAGGCCTTAGCCTTTCAAACCAGTTTCCGTTCCAGTATATTGTCCTGATTAATTTTCCATCAGGCTCTTTGAGCACAAGCTGTGCTGTTGGAGATTCTTTTTCAGGATCAACAGCAAGAATAGCATCAAGCCTCTGGCTTGTGAATTTGTCATAATCAATGACTCCGGGGTATGCCCTTGAGTTCTCAAACCTTATTATGCCGTCTTTGTCATACAGCATCTTGTTCATATAAACATAGGCCCTTGCCGTAGACGTATCCTCATACTGCACAACAACACTCTTGACAAGGGCCATGATCACGACAATTACTAAAGCAAGAAAAAGCATTCTAGGTATCCACTGCACCATCTGCTCAGATATGCCTTTCTTATCCATACAGTTCACCTGCTGCATTAATTATTGAGCTTGCCTGCGCTTTGTCGCAGTTAAAACTCAGCTTCACATTTATTTTTGCATTTGAATCAAAATATTGCTGCGATATTTGTTCATATCCTACATCAGCAAGCTTTGAAGCAAGCAGGCATGCAAGCTTCTGGCTTTCAGCTGAAGGGTTATTGATTATAATTGAAGGGCTTCCGCATGTTATGTCGATTATAATGTCGATATCTGTGTCTTCAGGCTTTC
>JAHWHF010000119.1 GCA_019323415.1 Candidatus Woesearchaeota archaeon
TATCTCGTCTTTAAACAAAAGCTTGAGCCTTGACTGCTCTTTTACAAGCTCGAGCTTTTCACCATCATACCTATAAACATAATACTCAACAACAGGCTCTTCATCAACCTCTATAACCTGTGCAGGTATGACGTTGCACCTGTTCAGCTCATTTATGTCGCATTTAATGCTTCGTGATTTTGTAAAGTCATTGAGCAAAATATCGTCAAGAAGCCAGTCCCTGAACTTGACAAAGCTGTGAGATTTTTTTCCAGAACCTATCCAGTAATTTCTTACTGCCTGCTCTTCGAAAGGAGCCCTTACGTAAAGAAGCAAATAAGGGCATTGCCTATGAAAATATCCAAGCAATGTCTTAAGATCAAAGACCTGCCTCGTATTCTGCTCTAGAAAAGGCAAATCCAGCTTGTATTTTTCAAGCGAAGCAAAAGCTGGGTATGCATATCTTGTGTGCAGCGTCAGGCCCTGATTGTTAATTTGCAGCATCTTGCAACACTTTAAGCCTTGCCAAAGCCTCCTGCCTGTCAAGTTTCTCTATCACCATTCCTTGGCTTACAAGAACAAAATCACCAGTCCTTACTCTTACCATTTCTGCATTCGCATCCCTAACTTCGCCGTTAAAGTCAACTTTTGCAATGTTCCCCTTTAATTGTATAACTCTTCCAGGTATTGCCATGCACATTTTATTCCACCTCTACTTCTTTTAATACAATGTCTGTGCCAGATATTATCTCAGGCATTACTGCCTTGCATTCCGGGCAGGCAAACATTGTTGAATCATGCCCTTTTTCAAGTATCCTTGGCCTGCCTTCATAGCCGCATATGCAGCTTACAACTGACGGCGTCTCATTGACAAGAACCTTCCAGTCAACAAGGCTTTTCAGGCACTCGTCAAGCTCTTCAGCAGGTATGTGCGCAAGCTCGCCAACCTCAACCACTATGGCCAGGACCTTGCCGTACTTGTTTGCCTCTTTTATTATATCCTGGGCAATCAATGTCTCGTGCATTTGCTGAAGATTATTTAATGAGTATTTAAAATCTTTCCATTAGATTTTTATATGGCTTCTCTGTTTTTATTTTAATGGATGGGAAAAAAGGAGTGGTGCTTGTTTTTGCAACTGCTTTAATAAGCGGCATATCAATATTTGTAAATAAGTTTGCTGTCCAAGGCTTCAATCCTTATTCTTATACTTTCATGAAAAATATTGCTGTTGCTTTTTTATTTTTGGTTTTAATTTTTGCAATTGGCCAATACAATAAACTGAAACAATTGACATCAAAGCAATGGCTGAAACTTTTCTTGATAGGTGCATTTGGAGGCTCAATCCCATTTTTATTGTTTTTCAAGGGACTTTCCATTACATCAGGAGCAACGTCTGCTTTTATTCACAAAACATTGTTCATATGGGTTGGATTATTGGCAATCATCTTCTTAAAAGAAAGATTGCATAAAGGAGTCCTCATCGGAGCCATATTGTTGCTAATTGGAAATGCATTCTTATTGAAACTTGGAGTGTTTTCATTTGATTTGGGCGCATTGCTTGTATTAATTGCAACTTTTTTTTGGGCAATTGAAACTGTAATATCAAAGCATGTTCTGAAAGATGTTTCAGCCAATATCGTTGCTTTTGCAAGAATGGGATTTGGTTCAATTATTGTATTAATATTCCTAATTGCCACAAGAAATTTGCCAACAACAGCAATGTTCAGCTTGGATGGATTATTTTGGGTGCTTTTGCCAGCCATATTTTTGCTTGGCTATGTTTATACCTGGTATAATGGGCTTAGCAAATTAAGTGCATCTGTAGCAACCAGCATCCTTTTGCTTGGTTCGCCAATCACAACTTTACTTTCTTATTTGTTTCTTGACACTGCACTTGCGATGAGCCAAGTTTTTGGAATAATCTTCCTTGCCTCAGGGATTGGTATTGTTATTTTGTTCTCGAGAAAAAACATTCATTCAAGTTTTTCAACAGCGCAGGCATAATGAATAAGAACATTGTCGCCTACTTTTGGGTTGTCGTATAAACAAATTACAGGCCTTTCTTCTTTACCTGTTTTTGCCAGAAATATCCTTCCTTTTTGCCTTACAAGCTCCGCTTTCTTAACCCTGCACAAATTCTTTATTTTGTCATTTAGGACAGCATAACTTCCTTCGTTTGAATCTATGACATCATCATGCTCTTCAACGAAATACTTTCTAATAATCTTTTTATCCCATATTCTGCCGTTAGACTTTTTTATTCTGTTGACTGCAGCTGAAAATACTTTCTCCAAATATTCACGTTCAGGAATTTGTCTTTTTTCCATGTGCTGTTTTAATTTCTCAACATCATTGTCTGTAATTTTGCCTAAATCCCTTAAAATCTCAGAACAAGGGTATGCGAATTTCAGGAAATACAGCTCAACAGGCTCGTTTTCATCCATTAATGTTGTTTTTATTTATGCGTATTTAAATTTAATAGAAATCTTTTTAAACCAGAATTTCAACTTGTTTGGCGATGCAGAATTATTTCATAAAAAAAGGGGATGTACCTAAATTTGTCAGTTCTTTGCAAAGAAAGAAGTATGATGTTATAGCCCCTGTCAAAAGGGAGATTGTAAGGTTTTGTTTGCTTAATGAAGGCGAGGGCATAAGCTTTGAGCATCCAAGATATCCTGTCAAGGAATTCTTTCTGCCGCATAAAGAGAAATTGGTTGAATACGGCAAAGAAGGAATGAAGATTCTTGATAATGTAAACAAAAGGGTTGTTTTTATGCATAGGTGTGATGCAAATGCGCTGCTTATTATTGACAAGCTATACCTTGAGAACGGGCATCCTGATCCAATGTACAAGAAATACAGGGAAAATTCTGTGATAATCGAAATGCCGTGCATTCCAGACAAGCATTGCTTTTGCTCAAGCATGGACCTTGTCGAGGCATTTGACTTAAGGCTCCAGAAATACAAGAACGGCTATTTTGTTGAAGTTGGCACAAAAAAAGGCCAGCAGCTTATCAATAATCTGTTCAAGAAAACAAATATAAAACTAAAATATCATGAGCCTAAGTGCAAGAAAAAGATCAAAATGGGAAGGGCAAAATGCATGGAATATGCAAAAGATTATCCTGAGCTTTGGAAAAAATATGCAGACCAGTGCCTGAGCTGCTCGGCGTGCACAGCATCGTGCCCAACATGCTCGTGCTTTAGTGTAAAGGATGTTGTTAATTTTAATGAAGACAAAGGAGTAAGAAAAAGGACATGGGCTTCATGCCAGGGCCTTGACTTTACACGTGTTGCAGGCGGATATGTATTTAGGCAGGACAGGGATAAAAGAGTGAAGCAGAGGGTTTACTGCAAGCTAAAATACATGTATGACATATTTGGAAGGGCAAGGTGTGTTGGCTGCGGAAGATGTGTGAGAAACTGCCCAACAGAAATAGATATTGTTGAGATAGCAAACCAGCTAAGGTGCAAATAAAATGGAAAACCCGTATAAACTTGACATGGTGAAGGTTCTTGAAGTCAGAACACTGACTCAGGATACAAAGCTTTTCAAGCTTGATTACAAGATAAAGCACCAGCCAGGCCAGTTTTTGCAGGTTGGAATGCTTGGCAAAGGAGAATGCCCTATTTCAATTTGCTCAAATTCAAGCAAATATGTTGAGCTGTGCATAAGGAATGTTGGAAATGTTACAAACTTCCTTACGCGCATGAAAAAGGGAGACAAAATAGGGGTAAGAGGGCCTTATGGCAAAGGATTTCCTGTTGACGAATTTGAAGGCAAAGATATAATTATCGTTGGTGGAGGAACAGGAGTTGCTCCTGTCCGTGGTGTAATAAAATATGTTGAAGATCACAGGAACAAGTTCCCAAGAGTTGACATATTCCTTGGTTTTAGGACTCCAAATGACATGCTTTTCAAAAATGAGATTATGCAATGGAAGAAATTCTCAAATTTGTATTTTACAGTTGACAAGGCAGCTAAGAATTGGAAAGGAAATGTCGGTTTTATAATGCCTTTGCTTGAAAAAGCAAAAATTAATAAAACAAATTCAATTGCAATAGCAGTAGGCCCTCCAATAATGATTAAGTTCATCATTGAAAAACTCAAGAATATGGGATTTTCAGACGGCCAGATTTATGTTTCATTGGAGAGGATGATGCAGTGCGGCATAGGCAAGTGCGGCCACTGCGCTGTTGGCGGAAAACTTGTCTGCAAATGCGGGCCTGTTTTCAGCTATAAAGACGCAAAAGAGCTGGTGGATTAGATGGTTACAAAAAAAGCTGTAAAAAGGGTAAAGTTCACAAAGAAAAAGCCTAATCTCGGGATATTCTCGCTGACAAGCTGTGCAGGCTGCCAGTTCTCATTATTGTTCCTGAAAGATGAGCTTGTTGAAATCATCCAAAATTTTGACATTCTTAATTTTCCAATGGCCCAAGAGATTAATGAAAAGGGCCCTTTTGATGTTACTCTTGTTGAAGGCGCTGTCACAACCAAAAAAGAGATAGAGAAGCTAAAGAAAATAAGAAAGAAAAGCAAGATACTTATTGCATTCGGCACATGCGCAACATACGGCGGAATACCTGCTATCAAGAATTTCCTTGACTTAAA
>JAHWHF010000007.1 GCA_019323415.1 Candidatus Woesearchaeota archaeon
AATTTGAACGTTTAAGGCTTTATAAAGGTTTTGTTTGAAAAACAGCAACTAAGCCCCGAAACGCCATGAGGAAAGACCGAAACCTTTATATATTATTAATTACTTATAAGTAGTAATTTAAGGGGTGAGGAGAATTGGGGGATGAAAAGGACATTTATCATACTGCTGGCAGCTGTATTTTTGCTAGGTTTTTTAGCAAGCACAGCTATAAGCGAGTTCCAGACTATTGAAACACCGAGAGTATTTACTATAACAGGCTCAACAACTGAGCAGCCTTCACCTTCAGACTGGATTAAGACAAACCAGATTGAAGTTTATGACGACATGATTATAATCAGGGTTGAAAATGCAACATGGGCTGCATTTGCAGACACAAACTCAATGGACCCTTTCCTCGACGAGGGAAGCAACGGAATTGAGATAACACCAGAAAGCCCAGACCAAATCAATGTCGGAGACATCATAGCTTACAAGACAAGCTACGGCACAATCATACACAGGGTTGTAGAAAAAGGAGAGGATGAAGAGGGCATTTATTTCATGGCAAAGGGTGACAATAACAATGCACAGGACCCAAACAAGATAAGGTTTGAGCAGATTGAAAGGGTGCTTGTTGCAATAATTTACTAAAATGGCAGAAGAACTACCAAAGATACTGGATGTATTGTTTTACGAGCCAAACGGCGCAAAAGAAAGGATTCCCATAATCAGGCCTGCCTATGAGTCGCTTAAGCCGTTCAACAAATACCTTGGATGCCTTGTAGAAGGTTTTGCAGGCGGAGTTATGGACCCGCGTGAGGAACAAAGGAGACATTCACTCTGGTCAATAATTAATGTTGGAATAGATTTTCCCAGCCAAAGGCAGGAATTGGATAAAAATATCGGATATTTGAAAAAAGAAATAATGAAGGATTTGGGGATTCCTGAACAAGACCTTCCGCCTATGCATTTTCTTACAACTCATCCATATGAAAGGTCAGGGGAAACCCACATTCCAGGCACTTACGACGAATTTTGCGAAGTGTACAAATGGTTTGTTGATGAATTCAATAGTCTTGACCCATTGATAGACAAAGACAAAAAAATAGGCCTGTTTGTTTTCAATGCATACAAAGGAAATGGGGAATTAGAAAAAATTATGCAGAATCTTGAAAATGATTTTCCAATGCTTTTAAACTGCCCATGGCTTGCCTGCAAAAACGTAGAACAACCACTGTCTCTTACCATAATTGATAGATTACGGGTCACTCCTGAAGTCAGGAGATGTTTAACATATAGTCCTGAAAAGGCAGAAGCTGCTGTAAGTACAGTTGCTGGAACTGTTCTTGCTTCACCTTACCCGCAAGTTATGATAAGGTCAACGTCTAAGAGAATAGGTTTTGATACAGAAATCATTGAAGCAGCTGAACGTGATCCTATTTACAGTTATTATGTTCAAAAATACAAAAAGGAACTTTATGGTGCAGCTGTTAATGAAGGCATAAACAACGCAGTAGGCAGAGCGCTGGCAGGAGCTCAAATTGAAAAAAGATGTGGAAGCGATGACGATGTTTTAAAAAGACTAGAAAAGGCACTTAAAAAGGAACTTGAAAAATTGAAAAACAGCATTACTGAAGTTTTGTAAGAGATGTGTAAACCTAAACCCTAAACTTATATTCTTTTTCAATCTCTTTGCCGTCAGCAATAACTTTTCTAACCAAAACACCTTCTCTTTTAGCCTCAAGCCTTGCCTTTAATGCATCTTTCTCAAGAAGAGACTCGTCTACATCGATGTTTGTTATTTTGTAAGTGTGCTTGACAACTGCCTCTTTTACACCTGCATCAACATCAAATAAAAATTCTTCCTTTACTTTTGCAGCATCCTCTTTAGCCAAAGCTGCTGAAACAAATTTTTCAGAAGGGCTTCCAATTTTTGGTGTTTCCTTTTTCTTCACTTTAACACTTCTTTTGCCAGACTTCAAATCCAACAGCAAATACATGTCATAAAACTCATCAATAAACTGCATTGCCTTTTCAGGCGATAAAGTAACATCAATATCATATTTCTTGCCCTTTTTCCCATACCTTGTCTTGCCTTCAACTTCGATTCCATATTTTGCCAGAGCACTGGAAATATCGTTTATTGTAGGGATTACGCCTTTTATCTCTATATCCTCATCACAAAGTGATGCAACAAACTTGACAAAAACATTAACATATTCAAACCCGCCTGACAGCTTGACAGAAGAGCCGAACTTAATAATCAAATCCTCTTTTACAAACTCGCCCATGCCATACCTTACAAAAGCATAATGTGTTGCAGAATCAATTTTCCCCTGAGCTATGTTCTTTACAAAGTTTATTGCCATAAAAAATAAGATTTGAAATCTCTATATAAACTTTACTAAGGCGCAAACAAAAATCCAAAATGCATTTTTGTCCTAAGGCTCTCAAGATAAGCCTCTATCTTTTTCTCTATATACTCTATCTGCTTTTCAGCAGCCCTCACTTCGTTAAGGAAAGTGTCCATATTTTTCAGGCCTGCCTCAAGCTTTGCAAAAAGTTCTGGAAGCCTTCTTTTCAATACCTCAGGAAAATGAAGAATGACTTCTGCCCTGTGCACTGTCTTTTCCTCTTCTTTCAGCTCATGCTCCTCTTCCCTTAATGCAGTCAGAAAATCCTGCAGCACCCTTACATCCTGCCTCCATTTGTCAATTGCGCCGCATATTGTAAGCAGGTATTCATTTGCCTTTTCCCTGCTTTGCTTTTCAAGCTCGTCAAAAGCCTTGTGCTGGAAAGGTGTTGCATATTTCTCAAAAATAGAGTTTTCAAGGCCCATGAAATCTCCTGTTATGTCAAAAGTTTCTGTAAGCTGGGGGCCCAGGTATTGGGGCTGCAGCTTTATTCTTGAAAAAATCCCTTGATTTGATGCAAGTGCTTTTTTCCACTCATGCTCTGAGTATGCCTTGCCAAAAATTTTTATGTGCATAAGCTGCACATATTATCTTAACCTTAAATATCTTTCTCATGAAACAAAAACCTTTATATACAAAAATCCATATCAAAACCTAAAAAGAGCGTGATAGAGAATGAATAAAGAAGATACACTTATTCTTTGGTTTGACCAGACTGGTATAGAGGATGTTCCTTTAGTTGGCGGAAAAAATGCATCATTGGGCGAGATGTACCAGATATTGACAAAAAAAGGCGTTAATATCCCTAATGGGTTCTCAATCACAGCAAAAGCATATACTTATGTTCTTCAGCACAATAATGCTGAACAAAAAATAAAAGATATTCTTGAAGGCCTTGACACTTCAAATATAAGGGATTTGGAGGAAAGAGGAAGAAGAGTCAGGGAAGTTATAAGGCACTGCGATTTTCCAAATGACCTGAAAAAGCAGATAGCAGAAGCATACAGGCAGCTTTGCCAGCAGTACGGCGATTACACTGATGTTGCTGTAAGAAGCTCTGCAACTGCAGAAGACTTGCCGACTGCATCATTTGCAGGGCAGCAGGAAACTTTCCTTAACATAAGAGGAGAGCTTGCATTGGTTGACGCATGCAAAGACTGCTTTGCATCATTGTTCACAAACAGGGCTATAAGTTACAGGGTTGACAAAGGATTTGACCATTTCAAAGTTGCGCTGAGCATCGGCGTGCAGAAAATGGTAAGAAGCGACCTTGCAACATCAGGAGTTATGTTCTCTATTGATACTGAAACAGGATTCAAGGATGTTGTTTTCATAACAGCTGCTTACGGCCTTGGTGAAAATGTTGTGCAGGGTGCTGTCAACCCTGATGAATATTATGTTTTCAAGCCAACATTAAAGCAGGGATTCAACCCGATAATTGCAAAAAAAGTTGGTGAAAAAGCATTAAAGATGATTTATTCTGAAGAAGGCGATGCAACAACAAAGAACGTGCCTGTCCCAAAAGATGACAGGAAAAAATATGCATTGTCTGAAGATGAAGTTCTTACTTTGGCAAAATGGGCTGTTATTATTGAAGACCATTATTCTGAAAAAGCAGGCCACCACAAGCCAATGGATATGGAATGGGCTAAAGACGGCGAGACAAACAAGTTATTTATAGTGCAGGCAAGGCCTGAAACTGTTGTAAGCCAGAAAGCTGCAAACATTCTTGAAGAATATATACTCGAGGAAAAAGGCAATGTCCTTGCAAAAGGCCAGAGTGTAGGAGACAAGATAGGCCAGGGCGAAGCCAATATAATAAAAGAAGTAAAAAATATTGCAAATTTCAAGCCAGGCCAGGTTCTTGTAACAGATATGACAGACCCTGACTGGGAGCCTACAATGAAAATGGCTTCTGCTATTGTTACAAACAGAGGCGGAAGGACATGCCACGCAGCAATAATCTCAAGAGAGCTCGGCATACCATGTGTTGTCGGCACAATTAACGGCACTGAAAAAATACAGCAGGGACAGAAGATTACAATAAGCTGTGCATCAGGCGAGGCAGGCATCATATACGAAGGAATGCTCAAGTTCAGGGTTGATAAAATCAATCTTGAGGAAATACCAAAAACAAAAACAAAGATTATGATGAATGTAGGAAGCCCAGAGCAGGCATTCAACTATTCATTCATACCAAACCAGGGCGTTGGCCTTGCAAGAGAAGAGTTCATAATCAACGGCTACATTAAAGTGCATCCAAATGCATTGATACATTATAATGAAATAGAAGATGAAAGGCTGAAAAATGATATCAATGACCTTACATTCAATTATGAAGATAAAACACAATTCTATGTAGATGAATTGGCAAGAGGTGTTGCAACTATTGCAGCTGCATTTTATCCAAAAGATGTTATTGTAAGATTAAGTGATTTCAAGTCAAACGAATATGCAAACCTTCTTGGCGGAAAACAATACGAGCCTGAAGAAGAGAATCCAATGATTGGCTGGAGAGGTGCTTCAAGGTATTATTCAGAAGAATACAAGGAAGCATTCGGAATGGAGATAAAGGCTCTCAAGAGAGTTAGAGAGAAAATGGGACTTGACAACGTTGTTGTTATGATTCCTTTTTGTAGAACAGTAGAGGAGCTTCTTAAGGTATATGAAGTAATGGAAGAGTATGGACTTAAGAGAGGAGAGAATGGATTAGAGATTTA
>JAHWHF010000120.1 GCA_019323415.1 Candidatus Woesearchaeota archaeon
AATATGTTTTTGTATCCGGCTTTAATGAAGAGATTGAAGATTTGTTTGAATCTATGTCAGGCCTTGGTGTTGCAGAAGGAAGGGCTTTCAAGGCATCAGACAGGTACAAAGCACAGGTCGGCTATCTTATGGGAACAGGAGACATCTATGAAAAGCCTGTCAAGCTAAGGGATACAATAACAATTGAAGGCCAGGATTTCAGTGTTATCGGGATATACAGCAAAATAGGCAATCCGCAGGATGATTCAAATATTTATCTCCCGTTGGAAACTGCAAAAGAAGTTCTAAAGGCAGATGATTATATGATAATCATGGCCCGTGTGCATAAGGGCTTTGATGCGCAGGATGTTGCAGATGCAATTGAGAAAAAATTAAGAAAATCAAGGAATGTTGAAGAAGGCGAGGAAGATTTCACAATTGCCACAAGCGAGAATCTTATTGAAACATATGGAACTGTTATAGCTGTTGTCCAGGCTGTTGTTATCGGCCTTGCATCCATATCGCTTTTTGTAGGCGGCATTGGCATTATGAACACAATGTACACCGCTGTTCTTCAAAGAACAAACGAGATAGGTGTTATGAAAGCAATTGGAGCAAAAAACAAAGACATACTTCAGCTGTTTTTGATAGAATCAGGAATGCTTGGGCTTGCAGGAGGAGGTGTTGGTGTTATTTTTGGCATTGCAATAAGCCAGGCTGTTGCATTAGGTGCAAGAGCTGTGCAGTGGGAAATAATTGAAGCTTCATTCCCGTGGTATCTTATAGTTGGTGCGCTTGCATTCTCATTTGTAGTCGGCACAGTATCAGGAGTATTGCCTGCAATGCAGGCTTCAAAGCTAAAGCCAGTTGATGCATTGCGGTATGAGTAAATTCTTGCAGAATTATTTTTTCTTTCTGATAATGTCAACAACCTTGCCTTTCATCCTTTCAATAAAAGGCTCTGCCTTTTCAGCTGCAGCCTTGACTTGCTTTTCAATAGGCAGGAACTCGTCAACTGTCTTGCCGTATCTTTCAAAATAAACAACATCCCTTAGCTTGAACTTTGCAGGCTCTGGGACAATCTCATCTGCATAGCCAAGTGTCACAATTGCCTGCGGCCTTGCAATGTCTGGTATGTCAAGGACACGCTTCAAAAGCACTTCATCAAAAGCTCCTACCCAGCAAGCTGCCAATCCTTGTTCCTCTGCAGCAATAAGCATATTCTCAACAGCTGCTGCGCATTCCTGCACTGCATACAGCCTTTCGCCCCTGACTCCATAATATCTTTTTATCTTGTCAAGGCTGGCGCACACAACTATGTGGACAGGAGCTGTGCTCATCCATGTCTGGTTAAGCGCAGCCTCAACAATTTCAGACTTCTTCTTTGAGTCCTTTACAACAATAAATTTCCATGACTGCAGGTTTCCTGCAGAAGGGGCATAATGCGCAGCCTCAAGAACCTTGGCAAGCTTATCCTTTTCAACAGAAATATTCTTGTAAGCCCTTATGCTTCTCCTCTTCTTTATCAGCTCTAAAACATCCATGCAAATGAATTAATATTTTGGATATATAAATTTATGCCTATGGTTGGAAAATGATAATCATTTCTGCATATGGCAGAACAGAATAATTTAAATATGAGTTGTTTATATCGTAAAACTCACAACATAGTAAAAAAAAGCAGTGAGGTGTAACATATGGCAAAAACTAATGTAGTGGCAAACGCCGGGGTAACCCGAGAAAAAGGCTTTCTATACTTCGTAGACAAGCAGGGTGATGTCTCACGAGCACCTATGAGAAACTCTGGAAAAAAAGGCGGAGTGCAGAAAGTTGCAAAAGTCGGAGTAAAGAAAAAGTCTGGCTGCATGTACTTTGTTGACAAGTCAGGAAATGTATGTGAAGTGCAGATGAGCAGGGACGGAGCTAAAAAGAAAGCAAAGCTGGCAAAGCCTTCTGTGAAATTCGTTGTTTACAGCCAGAAAAAGGGAAACAGGGTTGTTAACAGGTCAAAAAAGATTTTGCTTGCTGAAAAAGGAAGGAATTACAACCTTGCATTGCCGAACAAGAAGAACGGCGTGTACGGAGTAGTGCTGAACTATGAGGCAAAGGTTTCAACACAATACGCCCAAACAGCAAAGTTCATCAAGCTGGCTGCACCTGCAGTTAATGTAAGGCTTGTGAATAAAGTCCCAAAGAAATACGATTAATTTTATTTTTTTCTTATTTTTTTGAGTTTATAAATGGTCTGAAAAAGTTTAAATATTGCTATCTAAGAGCCTCAGTCCAGGGGGGATGTTTACATGGAATCTAAACTAGAAGAATTGTTGGGAAAATTGAGCAGGGAGGAGTTTGCTGATGAAATCCAGGAAGAGTTCAAGAAGCTGTTGATTGAGTGCCGCT
>JAHWHF010000121.1 GCA_019323415.1 Candidatus Woesearchaeota archaeon
GAGGAAAGAGAAAGATTCCGCAGGGAGTATGACTCTTGCAGGCTTTTGAAAAAGTCAAAAAACATAGTCAAGGTTTTTGATTGTGATGAGGAAAAAGCAATTGCGCCCAACGGCAAGGAGATCGGAATCCAATACATGGTTATGGAATCCCTTCCTGGTGAAGTGCCGGCGGGAAAGATAACAGACAAGAATGGCAATATAGACTATGATAAGATAATTGACATTGCCTTAGATATATCTTCAGCAATAATAAGCATGCAGAAAAAGGGAATACAGCACAGGGACATAAAGCCGCAAAACATGAGGCAGAGAGAGGACGGCACATATGTGCTGACAGACTTTGGGCTTGTAAGGGTGAGAAGCGCTAAGACACTGTCAAGAGCAGGTGAAATCAAAGGCACAGTACCATATATGTCCCCTGAACAGGCAAAGGGCGAGAGGGACATTTCAACAAAAGAAAGTGAAGAGCATGAGCCAAAATCAGGGCGTGAAAGCGTCGACACAACTGTTGTCAAGAACAGGGACACAACCCAATTAAAAAAAGAAGATGACGATAAAATTGACACCTCATCAGATATTTTTTCAACAAGCGCATGGCTTCTTGAAGCTGTCAATGGAAATACGCCTGTTTGGGATTTGAGAAGGCCTTTTTCAAGCAGGAACAATTATGAGAGCCTTCAGCCTTTTGGAAAGCTTGAAGCTATTATAGACAAAAGCATTGATCTTGCAAACTGGCCGAAATGCCACCCCGCGCTTGCAAGAATTATATTGAAAGGGCTTTCAAAGGACAAGAGGTTCAGGTATCACGGCGACCACGCAAGCTATGAATTTTACAGGGATCTTCTTGCATTCAAGGAAGGAAAGAAAGTCAAGGCAAAAGTCCAGCTGAAAAGAAGGGTAAAGCACTGGTTCAAGGACCACCCAAAGCTGCTTACAGCTGCAACAGCTGCAGTCCTGGGCACGGCTGGATTTGCAACATATGACGCTGTGCAAAAAAGAATAGAGGCAAGGATAGAAACCCCTGAGAAAGTTGCATACTCTACTTTTGACAAAAAGCTCAAAGAGGCGGAAGCAATGGATTTGGGTTTTGTAGGCGAGAAATTGGAGATGCAGGGGCTTCTTAAAGATTCAGTTGAGCTCTGCAGCAAATTCCCAAATGACCCAAGATTTAAGCAGGTAAATGAAAAGCTTGTGGCGCAGTACAAAAAGCATTTGAGCCAGCCTGACTTCAGGAAAAGCCTTGAGCAAAGGGCTGCATACATTGCTGGGCAGCTTCAGAAGCCAAAGCAAGACAGGGCAAAAGATTTTGATGATGTTCTTGAGCAGTTTGCAATAGAGCTCTGCTACCAGAAGCTTTCAGCAATACTTCCAGGATATGATGCCTCAGGAAAAAAACTCTTTGACAGCATTGTGCCTCCAGCACATTCGTTCAAGTCAAAAAAGCTCGATGATAAGCCTGAGTTCTACAAGATACTTGATTACGACCTTCCTTCATCGCATATTCCAATGCTCATAATGGCATACAAGTTTACAAGAGACCCTGACTTCCTCAGGTATGCAGAAGAGGCTGACAGGCAGACATACACAAAAGAGGCTGTTATAAATTTTGATGAAAGAAACATGCTGCATGTTGTTCCTGCAAGAGACTGGGCAGAGCTTTACAGGATTACCGGAAACAATGAATACATTGACAAGCTCATGCTGTCTGCAAAGCTTGCCCTTGACAGGAAGACAAGATTCGGCGTATTGCATCTTCATGAATTCCCAAAAGACCCTCAAAAGAGAAAAGCCCAGATAGATGGTGAGGCCACACATCTTGGCTGCCCTGAATTCGGACCTTCACTTTTGGCAAACCATATCCTGCTAGATTCATACAGGCTTACAGGGGATGAAAAATATCTCGAAGAATTCAAGAACCTTACAAAAATATTTGTTGAGGGTGCATTAAAAGGCAGGCCTGCTTTCATAGATCCCGTCACAAAATTTGTGCCCCACCATTTCTATTTAAAAATGGACAAAAGCGGAAGGATTACAATGAACTCATTTTTCTATCCTTCAGATTACGGCGGGCTGAACAGGGTTTTTGACTCATGCACAGAGGCAGAATATCTTAAAGCTCTTGTCGAGCTTGCAAGGCATGAGCCTGAAAAGCTTTACACAGATTCTGCAGCAAGATTTGCAAACACATTTATGAAGCTCACTCCTGACGGAATATGCTATACTACAATCAGCCCTATCCTTGACAGGCCTGACACAAAAATAAAGATACACAGCGGAAGATATTTCAAGGCGCCTGGATTCCAGGCAATATTCAACGATGCGCTTCTTGCACTGCATGATTCAAGGACAAGGGCTAATCCTGAAAGAGAAGACGTGTTCGCAAATGAGATAGAGGCTTATCTCAGCATGTCATTAA
>JAHWHF010000122.1 GCA_019323415.1 Candidatus Woesearchaeota archaeon
ATGAATATTGAGCCAATAAATGCAACAACTCCTATTGCAATGCCAATTATTGACAATATCATGCCCCATTTTGCATTTTTTGTGTACGCTATCCTTTTCTGCTTGCTTGAATAATACAGTCCAAGCCCTGCGCATATAAGCCCTGGAATTCCTGTTGGAAACAGGCTTACAATGCCAAGTATTAAGCTTGTCTTGCCGTATTTGTCATTTTTCATTTTTGTTCCTCCTGCTTGTTTTCACCTTCACCAAAAAAATAATCAAGAATTTTGCCTATGTTTTTGCCGATTTTGTCAGTCTCGGCCTTGTATGACCTAACCATGCTGTCAAAAAGCATGTTTGACTCAAGCTTGTCAATTGCAGCCTCAACCAAAAGCATCCTGAAATTGTGGCTGTCCATTCTTTTTTCAAGATCCGGCCCTTCAAATTTTTTGCCTTCAAGCTTCAATGACTGGAGCTCTGCAACAACCTTCATCCTGTATTCGCTGAAATATTCGTCATGATGCTCATGCATGAACGCTGATTTTAGCTTGTAGCATGCCTGCTGGTACAATGGAATTTCGCCGGCCCTTTCTATAAGCCTTTCAAACTCAAAGTTCCATTGCTCTATAGTCATGCCGTTATGCCTTAATCCTCTTGGTGGATATTCTTGATGTGCCATAATAGCTCCTTCCATGCTGTTGTTATGGCTGGCTGCGTATTTTAACATAAGTTGTAGTGTCAGGTACTACACTTCACATTTATCATTTAACCCCTAAATGGTAGTTACAAATAGAAAGATTTATAAATAATCAGCACATCTTAAGTTGCATGGAAGCAAATCAACCAGATATGACCCTAGAAGAAAGGGCAAACCTGCATAAAAAGCTGCTTGAAGAAGGCTGGCAGCACATGGGCGCTGTCCTTGCTGTAAAGGAAAAGGGCATCGGCTACATATGGCAGCCTGGAAAGCTTACAAAGAACTGCATATTGGCAGACAAGTCTGATGAAGAGATTATTGCTGAATATAAGGCAAAAGGATATAAAGAAGTTAAATTGGAGATAGCTATAATCGCAGGAAAGCTCTGCGAAGGAATGAGGGATGTATATGTCAAAAACTGAAATGCCTCAAGAATACAGGGGCACAAACTTTGTATCAGTCTACAGATACGGCGCTAACCAGTATGGCTTTGCAATGAGACCATCAATGGATCAGCTGCTTGAAGACATGAATGGAAGGGAAGGAATAGGAGACAAAATCCTGAAAGTCTTCTCAAATGTCAATACTGAATTTATTGGAAAGCTTAATGCTTATGTAAAAAGGATAAGCGGCGGAGAAGCTGTTGTTACATCAGTTGAGCTATCAGACGTATTAGAAAATGGAAACTAAGACTTTAACAGTAATGTTTGCAGATCTGGCAGGCTACACTAGCAAGACTTCTAAAAGCTCAAGAGAGAAATTTGTAAAATTGCTTGACACATACGAGCAGATTGTTGAGCCTGTTTTCGAGGAATTCCACGGCGAGATTGTAAAAAGGCTTGGAGACGGCTATCTTGTTGCCTTTGAGTCGCCTACAAACGCAGTCCTTTGCGGAATAAAGATGCAGGACAATTTATTCAAGCACAACAGGAGTGTTGACATTTCTGATATTTTAAGAGTCAAGATTGCAATAAGCATGGGCGAAGTTTTTATCAGGGAGCATGATGTATACGGCGAGCCAGTCAACATTGCATCAAGGATAGAGGACAAGGCAAGGCCAAGGGATGTTTACTTTGACGGAGCAGTTTATCTGTCAATGAACAAGAACGAGATACCATGCATGTTCATAGGCGCAAAAAAGCTGAAAGGCATACCAAGGCCTGTTAAGGTTTTCAAGGTTCTTGGCGAATATTCAAAAATCCTTATGAAAAGGAAGAAAAGAAAGCAGATGAAGAAAAAGGCATTCTGGGTGTTTATGGTTATTATGGCGCTTCTTGCAGCTGCAATTGGAATGGCTGCTTATCTTGCATTGTCTTACGGCCTGATTTAGACAGGCTCAAGTTCTTTAAATTCAGGAAATTCTCCTTCTAGAACTGTGTATGGAGTGCCTGCAGGATTGTATGAAGGGCCTTTTTCAGGAGCCAATGCATATTTTACATATTCTGCCCAAATTGGATGGAACCTTATCTTGCAGCTGAAATAATGCTTGTTCGGCCTTACATCAATGTCAACATCAAAGACTTTAACTTTGTCTCCAATATTCTCAACAGCCCTTTGAGCGTTTTCCCCGCCCTGTATCAAAAGAACAATATCCCCCATGATTTTAGGGAAAAGTGCTGAAAAATATAAAGCTATTGAATAAGATTTATATAACACCAAATAATGTTTTTTCTTATGGTGCTAAAAGAGATGATGGCCGGCTTCTGGCAGATAGTTTCTGCGCCATTCAAGAGCCTTGAAGTCCTTTGGATAATTGTCCCTTTGCTTCTTATGTGGCTGGTGCTTGAGGTATATTTTGCAAAGCACAAGACAGAAGAGCTTGGCTGGAACACTGC
>JAHWHF010000123.1 GCA_019323415.1 Candidatus Woesearchaeota archaeon
ATGATGCAGATGCTTCAAGAGTTAACCTGGCTTATGACGGAACCATGTCTGTCTCGGATGATGGAGACGGCATGACTCCAAAAGACCTTGAGTCATTTTACAGGCTTGGCGACAGCCCCAAAAGGACAGAGACTGTCTCGCCAAAAGGAAGGACAAGGATAGGCAAATATGGCGTTGCAACAATACTTCTCAAATATCTTACAAGGGAATACACGCTTGTTACGCAAAAAGGTGGCATTGAAAGTGTTGTCCATGAAAAATTCGAAGGCAGGCTAAGCCCTGCCAAGGAAATCCCGTTTAAGACAAAGCGCGTTGATAAAAAGCTTCACGGCACAACAATATCACTTTCAGGCCTGAACTTTGATGTAAGGGAAGATGATTTTGAGCTTTCTGAGTTGATAAACAGGATACAATGGGAGCTGCCGCTGCTTCCTGATTTCACAGTGTATGTTAACGGCGAGCAGGTTAAGTCAAAGTCAATTGAAAATGCAGTTGAATTCAGGATAGATGAGCAAAGGGAGCGCATGGGAAGGGTGCACGGCTCTTTTTATTTCTGCAGAAGGCCAACACCTATGGCAGGCATACATGTTTATGTCAATGGAAGAAGGGTTGGAGATCCAAAAACATTTCTTGGCAATTCTGAAAAACTAAGGGCAGGCCAGCAGACAAGGGTTGTTGCTGTACTTCATGCAGATGACCTTGAAAAGGCAATTCTCTTTAATAGAAGGATGTTCAAGGAAGATGATGCAGGCTACAAAAAGTTAAGGCAGCTTGCAAGCAAGGCGTTATACAAAATAAGGAATTATGTCGAGTCTCATTCAGTTAGCAACAGGGGCCAGTATATTGAAAACAGGATGTCTGTTCTTATTGACAAGATCAGGAAAAGGCTGGTTTCAGGCGGAGTCAGGGAAATAACAGCTGAGACGCAATTTAAGTTCAGCACAGACATCAAGCGGATGTTTCCTGGAAAATATGAGCAGGCTGCCAATATATTTTATTTCAACAAGGATTTTCCAAGCCTTTCTGTCGAAATGTACAGGACAGCGCAGCAGTATGAGCTTGCGCTTTTGAATGCTGTTGTCGATACCCTTGCTTACAGACGGGCGCACAGAAAGCAAAAAAAAAGCATTGACACTCTTGTGGCAGAAAGGCACGGCATATGGCAGGGGCTTGGCAATACCAGAGGGTCTGAGACAACACCAGACAAAATCCATCCGATGAGGGTCTACACGCTCGCAGAGCTTGCAAGATTTTCAGACAGAAGCATAGGCGCCTTAAGGAACCTTGTCCAGTCAGGCCTGCTTGAGCATGCTGGTGATAAGGTTGTTGGCAGCAGCTTTATTGAAGTTGAGAGAAAAACAAAGGGAATGATTCCGCTTTTTGATTTTTTTGAGCAGAGCTACAGCAGGGGCACGCACCGCCTTTTCAAGTCTTTTAGAAAAATACTTTCAGCTGCAGGAAAATCAGCAGAACCTTTTGTAAAGGACTTTGGCAATGGCAAGCCGTGCTATTTTGTTGAGCAGTCATGCTGCCGCGAGCTCGAGGAATTTTTCAGTTCAGGCGAGCTTGACATGAGGAGAAGGACAGGGCCTGCACAGGCATTTGATGAATTCGGCTCGCAGCATTTTGGCCTGATATCTCTGGCCAGCAAATTTGAAGGTTTTGATGTGAAAATGGTTTCAAAAGTGCTTGATTACGCAAAGCACAAGAAATTAAACATAAGAAAAAGCGGGGAGCTGAAGCCAAGGTTCCATTTTGGTGATTTTGTTGCAGCCCTGCAGAAAATGAGAGGATGATATGCATAAGTTTTACAGCCCTTTGCTTGCAGAGCAGAACCTTTTGAAAAGGTTCTCTTCAGACGAGCTGAAAAAAAAGTTTGGCTTTACAGATGAAGTTGTTTCAGGGCTTGAAAATGATTCTGTCCAGGGAAATGCACGCCCCGGATTTCTTGGCGCATTGGTTCTCAACTTCCTTTCAAGGCAGGGCATGCTTAACGGCGAGGCTGATGAAATTTTTCTTCCTGCTTATACCTTTTCTGAGCATACAGGAATTGACTTAAGCAGCCTGCTTGATGTTCATGATAACGGCAGGCAGATTGTTGTTGAGAAAGG
>JAHWHF010000124.1 GCA_019323415.1 Candidatus Woesearchaeota archaeon
ATGTGTGTGTAAGAATATTCAATATTTCATGCCTTTTTTCAGGTATGACTTCTATTGTAGTCTCTTTTCTGCCTTTAATAGGCGCGCCTATGATTAAAGCTGTTTCAGCTTCAGCTATGTTGATCTGGTCTCCTGGCTTAGGGCCCTTGCCTTCAACCCATTTCTTTGGAAGGTAGATTGTGTACCCTCCTTCTCCCTGCTTGATTAGTTTCCTTTGCATACACTTGTTTAGGCTGTTTTGCTATATAAAGTTTTCTATTTAAATAGTCTATAATATCATTAATATCAGTAAAATATTAACATTCAAAAGTTGCTACCAATACAATACAAAAGAGTCCTTGGGAGAGGAGTTGGAAAATGAACAGATACGAACAATACGCTAAAAACAAGAAAATGCAAGTTGAAAATTTCATTGAAAAAACAAAGAAAAACATTGAACTGGCTGACAGGCTCAGGAAACACAGTGAGTTCATTAACGGCCTTTCAGACTATGAAAACAGGCTGCACATATGGAACATAGAAGAGGGAGACTATATGCATCCAAGACATTATGATAACCCGAATATGAAGGACAAATACAGGTACTGCAATGACCCTGTTTACAGGAAACTTGCAGGCGTAAGAGAAACGAAGTGCAAAATTGGATACAGATGGCGGGCAGGATTGACTTTCAGGCATTTTCAAAGCCTGGCGGACAATGTAATTTTAGGAATAATGGAGAAAGTCGAGAAGAGGCATATGAAAGAGCCAGAGTACATGCAATATTTTAACACGCCGAGAAGCGAGCTCTACAGCCAGATTCTAAAGAAAGTCCATGAGTTGCACAAAAAAGGCCTGGAGAAAATTGGATACGAGGAAAAACCAGGGTGGCATCACCGCGAGGATTCAGAGTTCAAGCAGATGAGAGACGCAGAAAGGGCCGCAGCAAAGATGGCTGAAAAGGAATTCAATATAGATTTGTCAGGCTATTATCCGCCTGAAAAAAGATACACAATGGCAGATTTGAACTTAATGGCAAGATGCCTAATACATGCAGGCAAAGTTGACATGCAATAATGGTTCAAGGAGTTGGAGAAAATGAGCAAACAAACAAAATTTACTGAACTTTATGAAAAAGGCCACGAGAAGTACCGCAATTGGCGGTATTTTCCGAACAGCCCAGAGCAAATGTGGGAAAAGCACTTGAGAAGATGCCAGGTTTTTGAATCAGAAGACGATTTCAGTAACAGGCGCACATGCCTTAATGGATATGGAAAAGGCGAGAGTATTTTGGGAACAAGGTTTTTTGGCTGCCAGTTTGAAGGCTCAAATCCGCATACAAATGACCCTGTTTATCAGGCGCTTGCCAATCTAAGGCGCGAAGACGTTGACAAATATTTCAAGACGCACAGCATGAAATATATTGGGAATTCAAGAAAGAACCCCAGAGCCAAGATGCACAAGGAACGCCTTGAACATATAGTTTTCCAGGCCAAGCATAAGATCAAAGACAGGGAAATAGTTGAAAAGCAGTACAATATGCTTTACAGCCTTCTTAGCGGAAATTTTCTTGAAAATCTTTACCGAAAAGTTGGAGAAGATCTTAACACAAGGCAAAAAACACTTATGACTTTGACTGACCCAATGGATATTGCCTATTACGTTGCGACTGAAGTAGTAAACCATGACGAAGCTGTTAAATTTTTCACTGAAAATGCAGCAGAATTCACTCCAAGCAGCATAGTCGCACTATGGGGACACCCTTCTGATTACATAAATCCGAAAGCGTTTGCTTCTGACTCGCGTTCTGTATTTGCCAGATACAAAGCAATGAATGCGTTGGCTAAGCCTTCAGGTGGATAAAAATGGGTCCGAATTCAAATGCAGGAGGAAAAATGACAATACTAAAAACCAAAATAACAGTCAAGGGGCCTCATTTTGATTTGGAAAAAATCAAAAAAGCAGACCTAGAGGGAGAAAAATCAACACCTTACATCTGCGAAGACAAAGTAACCATAGCAGGCGGAATTGCACATGCAGAATTAACTTCAACACAGGGCGGAATTGACCAGACAGTGCTCGAGCTTGAAGACAAGTGCAGGCTGGTTGTGCCGAAATTAATCTATGTGCTCAACAATTCAGTTGCACAGCTTATAATGCGTGGGTATGACTTGTATTCGTATGTGAAAATGATTGAGGGAGGAGAACTTCCAAAATGGATGGATTTCATGCACAATCCTGAACTAAGCTATGCAATGGCAGTTGATTACAAGCAATTCATGGAGAGGTGCGCAGCCAATGCAATACAGGCAAATGGAGAAGTTATGAAATATTTCAAGCTTAAGGAGTTTCCGTGTTATTTGCTCATATTTTCAGGTGTCAGTGCAGAAAAACCAGATGCAGGCGCTGGTGAGTTTGAGTGCTTGCAGGAAATGCAATACAAATTCCTGCCAGAGGGATAAATAGAGTGTGAGAGTTAGAGAAAATAAATGAAAAGGCACATAGTGGTGAACCGATGTCCCACGTAAATTAAAATACAATCAAAGACACGAGTACAATAAAGAGAGTTCTAGGTGTTTGGGGGAAATAATATGGCATTAGGCATGAGTATGAGCATGGAAATGAATGATATTCCCAGCCTTAGGGCTGAAAGGCCTGAGATTGACAGGGAAAAGCTGGCATCTTTGGTTGACATTATATCAAAGGCATCTGCAAAAGAGCCTGAGCAGCATGATGAAGACATGCTGAGGCAGATATACGACAGCAGGCTAACATACAGGAAAAAGGACAGGCTCTATTACATAGGAAACAATGACCTTACAGACGACTACCTTATCAGGCTGCAGTACATAGGCGCAAAACTAGGCTCAAGAAAGGTTGACATAAGGACAAAAACTGCTTTGAAAAGAAAAGAGATAGAGGATATTGTTGAAGATTTTGCAAGCCAAAACGGCGTTGTTCTTGAGAGAGCTGAAAAAAGCATAAGGCCTGGAGCAGGAAGGTTCAATTACATTTCTGTAAAGCACAACAACAATGAGCTTGTAAGGATTTTTGGAAGCAAAATAAGCTTTGTCCATGACAGGCTTAAGCTTAATGAGGACGATTACAGGCTTGGGCTTGACTTGACTGCAAGGCTTATTGCAGATTACCATGAGGAAGACAAAATAGCGCAGAACATAAGGAAATTTGATTACTGCAGCTATGCTGTCCCGCTTTATCTTAGGATTCCAGGCTGGTACAGGAAAAACTATCTTGGAGATTTGATAAGAGGATTCCAGGCTTTCATTGAAAACCCGAAGGATAAAGAGCTAAAGATAGCAAACCCTGTTCAAGACGGGCTGATCAATGCAGATGAGCTTGCAAGAAAAACAAAAAAATACAAAGGATGCTATGTTGTTGAGGACAAATACAAAAAAAGGCACGTATCATATGTTTTCGGCGACAGGGACAAGCAGGCAACAGTAAAGCTTGACTGCAATATTGATGTTTTCCATATTAGAAATCTTATCAAAAAACCATCAGAAGTATCACTGTACGGCGGGCCATGGATACCTTTTTCAGAAGCAGAGCCTGCATTAGTCAGGAAAGCGCACGAAGAAAAGCAATTAATGTCAAGGACAGCAAGAGGCAACCACCTTCTCAGGAATACAAAACATGCCGGCCTTTGCCTTAGCCTTGGCAAAAACAACAAGATATACCATGATGACAAAGAGCTTGTCACACTTGGAAACCAGACAATAAAAGTCAATGCAAGAAATGAATATTCAAGAGAAGAGTATGAGCTTGCGCTTGCAGTTGCAAACGCAATATACGAGCAGATGCTGTATTACACTTCATCATCAATTGCAGACAGGCAGCTCACATGCAGCCTTATGGAAGATGAGAAAATGATTATGTCAGAGGTTGACGCAAGGGCAAAGGCATACATGATGCGTGCAGAGCTTTCGCATGACTGGGATACTGCCAGAAGGGTGGCATGCAGCGATATTTTAGATGATGCAAAGCTTACAGCACTTGAATACCAAAAAGAGCTCGAGAAAGTTAAATCAGGAGAGCTCGTAAGCCTTGAATCTGCAATAAGGGAGTATAAGCTTGACCCTGCACAGCTAAAACAGGACATTGAGCAGAGAAAAGTTATGGTTACAAAGTTCGGCCACCTGAACAAAAAGCAGATTGAGAACTACAAATAAGCTTATATAGAACCAATTGCTGGATTCTTGTATGAAAAAACTGTTAGCATTAATATTGCTGCTTGCCGTATTAGGCTGCCAGCAGAATGCTCCTGAAATCATACAAGAGCCAATAAAGCAGAATAACGGGCATGCTCTTGATGTTGCTGAGCTCAGGCATGACGCTGAATACGGCGCGCAGGTCAAAGTGCAGGGCGTTGTATCAAATCTTGGAGAGCTTCTGTGCCCTTGCTTTACATTGACTTCTGGAGGAGATTATATTGATGTATGGTATGACCTAATGGTGCAAGGCAAGGTTGTAAAGCCAGCTGTAAATGTTGAAGGCATAAGCAATGGTGATAATATTATTGTCACAGGAGAGCTTATGGCAAGCGAATCAACTAACAGGACATTCTGGCCGACAAAAATAGAGAAAATCAATTAGTGATGATGCGGGTTCTTGAATTTCAACAGCATGCAAATTAAAAAGAACA
>JAHWHF010000125.1 GCA_019323415.1 Candidatus Woesearchaeota archaeon
GCAATGCAGAAGATTGACGAATTATCTGTGCTTGCTGACAGGCAGTATTTAAGAACATACTTGACAGCAAAAGACCAGATAGGAATGCCTATTGAAACAGTAATTGCAATGCCTTTCGGAGAAGGCGGTGACGGCAGTGCAGAGCTTGTTCCAACACCAGAAGGCCCGCTTGAAGGCCCATCAGGCGAAGAAATCCCCTCAACTGAAGAATTAATTGATACAATAAAGGAAGAGGGAATTATTGATGAATCAAACCTTCTGCAGGGACTTTTGCAAGAACCATCGCAGGAAGCAGTCACATAATTATTTGCAAATTCTTTCAGAAAATGTTTCTAAGCTTTTTTAATATATTTTGTGCTTGTAATAAAGATCATTTTTGCCTTGAAGCCTGAGCCTTCGCCCGGGCAGTCGCATATGAAATTAGCCCTTACTCCTTCCCTGCCTGCGCATATCCCTACATACGGGACATATTCAGGAACATGGAAATAAGGGTTTCCGTTTTCAGCATTAAGTTTCTGCCCGACTGTTGCTAATGTGCCGACAGCCATTTTCTTTGCAGTTGTATCAAACCTTATCTCAGCAATTGCTCTTTTCATTGCATCTTTCAAATCGTTAGCAGAAAGTCCTTCTGATTTAGCTATATTATAGGCATTTTCAACAAACTCAACAACAACCTCTTCAAGTAGCTCTTCAGCAGTTTTGGATTCTTCATGAGTATATGAAAAAGACAGCAAATGGCTTATTTTTTTCTCCAAGCCTTCAACATCCATTTTTTCAAAAAGCTCTTTTGGGTCTACCATTTTTGCACCGCTCTTTTGTCAAGGATGGTAATGCAGCCTGATTTTGCATAGTATCCTGCTCCATTGCCGTTGTTGTCGCATATGAACTTTGCCTGCAGCTTGTCAATCTTTCCTGCGCATATCCCTATATATGGCGTGAAGTCAGGCACCTCAAGCCAGGGGTTGCCTGTTGTCCTTGCTTTTTTCATTTGCGCAACTGTTGTCAAAAATCCAACAGCCATTTTCTGCGCTTCAGAATATCCATGGCTATTTTCAACACCCTGCCTTATGAGCTCTTTCAGCTGGTCAACATTAAGCCCTTCATGCTCAACTATGTCTATTGTGCTTTTCAGGTATTCAACAAGAAGCTGCTCCATATCCTTTCCCTTTTGCACTGACTGTGCAAAATCACGTGTGTGCCTGTGCCTTATCAGCTTATAGCCTATGTCAAAGCCTTTGACATGCATCTTATCGAAAAGTTCATCTATAGTGGCCATAGCTTTTTGTAGGAATCTCTCCTTTATAAACCTTTCCATTTTCAACACTTATAAGTGGTTACAAACACAATTTTTGAGCCTACTGCCGTCTAAAATTAAAGGCAATTGGTCTCCAAAAGCTTTAAAAACCCCAAGCACTTTATAATCGTAAAAAGGGTAATATGATGAGAGATTCGGTTGTTGTTGGACTATTTTTAGCTGTTTTGATTCTAATAGGAGTTTCATTCAATAATCCAAACTTCTTTATACAGGATTTGCCGAATGACCCTGCAAATCCGCCATTCAGCCTAACGGGCATGGCAATATCGCAAATGCCGACTTGGGCAACAACAAATGATTTCCAGCTTAAGGTTAACCATTATGATAATGTTGTTGATGTGACTGTTGAAAATGCAGATTTTGTTTACAGGTACGGCTATCTATATACAAGGTCAGGAAAGCAGCAGTTTGAGCTGCAGGGCAACCTTGTTGTTCCAAGCAACTGGCTTATACAAAAAGGAACAGCAACAGTGCCTCTTGATTACCAGAATTGATGGACAGGAACAAATTATCTTGTAGTTTATGCATGCAACAGGCTTGAGGACGGCTTCGACTGCAATGGCTACAGGTGGGTTCTTGGGGAATTCTATTACACAGGGCCTTCAGGCGAAACTCAGGATGAATTGTGCTTAAGGACAGGTGGAGTCTGGACCCCTTCAGCAATAGCTGTTGAAAGCTGCGCATGCCCAGAGGATATGTTTTATGATGTTGGTAGAGGATGCATCACTCCATTTGAATGCATAAAAGAGGGAGGAACAAGAGCTGTAAGCCCTGAAGCGCCTCCATGCTGCTCAGGATTGACTGCAATAGGATGTGAAAAGCCTGACGAAAGGGGAGAATGCACAGAAGCATGTGTTGGAGCAACTTTCTGCACCAAATGCGGCGACCAGGTCTGCGGTGCTGGCGAGAACAAATGCAACTGCCCAAGCGACTGCACCCAAGTATGCCCCCTATTATATGACCCAGTCTGCGGAACGGACGGAAATACTTATGCTAATGAATGTGTTGCACAATCAGCAGGCGTTTCATCAAACACAATGGTTGTTGGCATGCTTAAGGCAAAAGTGCCGGGATGTGTTTCAGATGCAGACTGCGCAGCAGGAATGGTCTGCAGTGCAGGAACATGCATTACTGTAAAATGCC
>JAHWHF010000126.1 GCA_019323415.1 Candidatus Woesearchaeota archaeon
AAGGCATTGAATATAGAGAAAGCTGAATTTTATCCAGAAGCAACAATGCACATACCTGAAATGCTTGCAATAATCAAGAAATTATTTGACAAAAAGCTGGCATATGTCGGCGAGGACGGCTGCGTTTATTTTAACATAAGGAAATTCAATGATTACGGCAAGCTTTCGCATCTCAAGCTTGAAGAGCTTAAGTCAGGCGCAAGAGTAAAGCAGGACGAATATGAAAAGGAAAATGCACAGGACTTTGCACTTTGGAAGGCATGGGATGAGAATGACGGCGATGTTGTATGGGATTCTGAGTATGGCAAAGGAAGGCCTGGATGGCACCTTGAATGCTCTGCAATGTCAATGAAATATCTTGGAGAGACATTTGACATACATGCAGGCGGCGTTGACCTTATATTCCCTCACCATGAGAATGAGATTGCACAGAGCGAAGGCGCAAATAAAAAGCCTTTTGCAAGATTCTGGGTGCATAATGAGCATCTTCTTGTAAACGGCAAAAAAATGTCAAAGTCATTGGGAAATTTCTATACATTAAGGGACTTATTGGGCCAGGGAAGAAGCCCAAAGGCAATAAGATACCTTCTTATGGCAACACATTACAGGCAGCAGCTCAATTTTACACAAGAAGGCCTTGAGGCTGCAGAGAACAGCATAAAGAGGCTGCTTGATTTCATGAACATGCTTAGGAATGTTAAAAAATCAGGCGAAAACAGTGATGTTGAGAGCATTACCAAGAAAGCAGAGGAAAGCTTTGAAGAGTCAATGGACGATGACCTTAACATATCAAAGGCACTTGGCTTTGTTTTTGAGTTTGTAAAAGAGATTAACAAGCTGGAGCTTGGCAAAAAAGATGCTGAAAAAGTACTGGCAGCAATGAGCAGGTTTGACAAAGTTCTTGGTGTTCTTGAAGAGGAAGAGCTTGAGATTACAGAAGAGCAGAAGCATATGATTGATGAAAGGCAGAAAGCAAGAAAGGAAAAGGATTTTGCCAAAGCAGACAAGTTAAGGGATAAGCTTCTTGAGCAGGGCATAGTCCTTGAAGACACGCCTGACGGCATCAGGTGGAAAAAGAAATAATGGCCAAAGATTTTTTCTTAAAAAGATACAGGCAGCTTGGCGGCGACATAAAGAACATAAAACTAAATCCAAGCATAAGGGCAAATACATTAAAGATATCTGCAAAAGAGCTTTTCGAAAGGCTCAGGCAGAGAGGAATGGTTCTAAGGAAAATTCCGTATGTGAAGAACGGGTTTTTTGTTGAAAAAACAAGGTTCAAGCCTGCAGCAGCAATAGAATACCTGCAGGGCCTGTATTATATACAGGAAAGCGCGTCACAGCTTCCTGTCGAAGTTCTTGAGCCAAAGATGAATGAGATTATCCTTGATATGACTGCAAGCCCTGGCTCAAAAACAACACAGATTGCAGCAGAAATGCAGAACACAGGATGCATTGTTGCAATTGACATAAAAAAGCTTGATGCTCTTGAAAACAACCTTGAAAGGACAGGTGTTGAAAACTGCATAGTGTATGAGATGGATGCCTTAAAGGCGCATGATCTTGGCATTAAGTTCGACAAAATACTTCTTGATGCTCCGTGCTCAGGAAATTATGTTACAGACAGCAAATGGTTTGATAAAAGGGATATTGAAGGCATACAGAGGAATGCTGAAATGCAGAAAAAGCTGCTAAAGCAGGCGGCCTCGCTGCTGAAGAATAACGGCATTCTTGTATATTCAACATGCTCTCTTGAGCCTGAGGAAAATGAGCTTGTTGTAGACTGGGCATTGAAAACCCTTAAGCTCAGGCTTGAGCCAGTAAGGACAATAGGAAGCAACGGCCTTGTCAATGTGTTTGGGAATTCATTAATCCATGAAATAAAGAAAACAAAAAGGCTGTGGCCGCACAAGACAGGCACACAGGGATTTTTCATAGCAAAATTCAGAAAATGAAAGAATTCATAAAAAACTTCACAGAAGAGAAAATTGAGAATGTTCTTGAGATAGATGGTAAATTCTTTCTTCTCAGCCCAAAGCTTGACGAGCTTAGGAAAAGCACCAGAAAACAGCCGAAATATGCAGGCACATACCTTGGAAAGAGGAAAGGCAGCACATTCATGCCTAGCTTCATACTCCTTAACATACTTTCAAAGCTCACATTTAGGAAGACAACAATAAACAAAAAGCAGGAATGGAACTTCACAAACAGCAAAGACCTTAATACAAAGGGCAAAACTGCTGTGGATGAAGGCCTTGTCATTGTTGTAAACCAGTACGGCGAAGTGCTTGGCCTTGGCGAGGTTAAGGGCGGCAGGCTGAAGAATGTGTCTGATGTGGGCGATTTTCTTAGACGAGAGAAATAGCCCGGCAAACAGAAAGCTTTATAATTAGATACAAAAATCCAGAGGAGAATGGGATCAACACTTTTTACAAAACGGTATGTATTTACTAACGGCAGGTCCAGAAAGAAAAGGCCAAAGACCTTCAGTACAGAGGCTGCGGCAAAAGCCTGGGCTGAAAAAAACAATGTCCAGAATTTTGAGATAGTTGATATGAAATTGGGCGGCAGGGACCACAAATTCAGGATTGTTGTTAAATAAATTGTTTTATTTCTTTGAAATTTTTTCTTTAAGCCAAAAAAACAGAAAATAAAAAGAAAAATTAAAAAAACACTTTTCCAAAATAAAAAAATCAAAAATAGATATTTACAAAAATTATTTCAAAAATTTCTGAAAACAGAATTTTTTTCTCGCAAATGACAAAAACTTGTTGAAAATTAATCCAAATATAGGATTTTCGGTGTCGAATGAAAAATAATAAATAAAAAATAACAAAAAAAATGAAAAAATTTTAAAAACAAAAATAAAAAAACAAAAATTTTTTTTGAAAAAAAATGAAAAATTCATCAATTTTTTTCTTTTTTAAAAAAATCTCGTTATCGGCGTAAAAAATACAATTAAAATTTTTTGAAAAAAATATAAAAAATTAAAACAAAAACATTTAAATATCAAAAAACATTAATAAACAATTAATTAAAATAAAAAATAAAATTAAAAAATAAAAACAAACAACATGGTGAGAACGGGTTGAAAGTCGCTGTTTTGTCAAATGTCTTCAAAGATTTCGAAAATAAAGAAGTTGAAGAAGACTTGACACAGGTTGGCAAGGCTGTACTTGAATCATTGACAAAATTCGGCTATGAGGTTTCTTTTTTTGATGTCAATGAAAGGACATTTGAAAAATTAAGAAAAGCAGACATAGATATTGCATTCAATGTGTGCGAAAGGTTTAACGGGAGCTCATTCCATGAGCCCCATGTCGCAGCAATGCTCGAGCTTCTCGGCATTCCTTACACAGGCTCAAGCCCTATGACTCTTGCATTGTGCATGAATAAGTCGAGGGTTAAGGAGATTCTTACACATAACGGCATACCAACGCCTAAATTCCAGGTTTTTGATACAAGATACAAAAAACTTGACCCTGAGCTGAAGTTTCCGCTGATTGTAAAGCCAAACTGCATGGACAACAGTATAGGCATTACAAAAAATGCAATTGTGAGGAATGAGGCGCAGCTGAGGAAAAGGATAAGCTACATATTAAGGATGTACAACCAGCCCGCACTTGTTGAAGAGTATATTTTTGGAAGGGAGTTCGCAGTTGGAGTCCTTGGAAACGGCACAGATGCTGAAGTTCTTCCTATATTCGAGCACAGCTTTGAGCAGTATGAAGACAGGGACTTCAGGATTCTTGATTATGATTCAAAATGGGCGCAGACATCAGGGGAATATATGTATGTCCTTGAGCACTGCCCTGCAAAGCTTCCAAAATACATAGAGCAGAGAATTAAAAAAATCTGCCTTGATGTCCACAAGCTTCTTGATGTAAGGGACTATGGTAGGGTTGACTTAAGGCTTGCGCAGGACGGAACACCATATGTCCTTGAGATGAATCCAAACCCAGGCATAAGCGTTGACTGCCAAATCCCCATAGCTGCAAAGTCATTGGGATTGACATACCATGAGATGATTCATGAGATTTTCAAGAAAGCACTTGACAGGTACAAGATAAAGGTCGAGAAAGTTGAAGAAAAAATAGAAAATCCTATAAATAGCGCAGTAACTAACTGATTCTATGCTGTTAAAGAAACAACTTACAACTGCAAAAGTTTGTTCTGAATGCAGGGATTGCTGCGGGTTTTATGCATTTGCACCTATTGTATCTGAAGAGCAGAAGAATGCAATTGTGAAAGAAAAAAAGGTGAGCGGGAAAAATTTCAAGAGATTAAAGGACGGCTCATGGCAGATTGTGCTCAAGCCGGGCAAAGTGCATGACTACTGCCCTTTTTTCATCAATGAAATGTGCGCAATACATGAGCTAAAGCCTTTTGACTGCGAGCTTTACCCTTTTTCGCTTATGTGGAGCAAAGACAAAAAAAGAAAGATGCTTGTTGTTGATGAGGACTGCATAGCAGTCTCAATGGCAAAAGGCAAGCCTGCTTTCAATGAATTTGTTGAGTGGCTGAAAAATGAGCTCAGGTCAGATGAAATTAAAAAACTGATAAAAAAAGCCCCTTCATTGGTTGAAAAATACCAGGAAGGCTATCTTTACATATGTGATGTTGAGTTTTAAAATGGAAATGAGGCTTATTGAGGACATATATGGAAACCAGGAGCTGGTCAAGCCTATTTTTAACAGGTATGGCTGGCAGGCAGAGCACAATTTTGAGCATTACATGCACCAGGAAGAAGAAGGCCTGAAAAATGTGTTTGTGCTTTTTGATAATTCTATGGGAATAATGGCGCAAAAAGAGGAAATTGATGCAGACGAAAAGCAGGACTGGACAATACTTGCAGAGCCTCATGGCCCTGCTGAAAAAAAGGTTGAGATGATGACTATGTTCTGCGGCAATCTTTTCAAAGAGCCTGTTGTCAGGAAAGTTATTGTTGAGTTTACTGAAGAATTCAGGAAACAGGTTTTTGAAATACTTGAGCCTCTCGGCTTAAGGGCAGTCAAGCCTTCAGAAACACTTCACTGGCCTGTATTCAGGATGAATGAATGGGACCATAATCTTGCAGGCAAGGACTGGAAGACAATAAGGAACATCATAAACAGGTTTGAGCGGGAATATCCCAATCACTCAATAAAAAAGCCTGAAGAGTGCGACAAGGAAAAGCTGAAAAGCCTTGTCATGGACTGGAAGAAAAAAAGGACTGCGCGAAGCAGGCTTTATTACCAGAGCTACATCAACCTTATAGAGAAAAACTTCTCAGGCTATGACAATGTCAGGATCATTGAGATTGACGGAAAGCCTGCTGCAATAACAGGAGGCTGGAAAATACCAAACAGCAACAATTATTACTCATGCTTAGGGTTCTATGACTATGATTATAATGGCATAGGCGAGTTCTCAAATATAGACGACCTCAGGGCGCTGAAGCAGCAGGGCTATGAGCTTGTTGACTTCGGAGGTTCAGACGAGCCCATATTGAACTTCAAGAAAAAGTTCAAGCCTAACTTTATATATAAGACGTTTATCTACTCAATATTGAGGAAATAGGTGGGGGAAATGGACAAGCCATGGATTATTGAATATAGGCCAGATAAGCTTTCAGCTGTAATCGGCCAGGAAAAGGCAGTTCTCCAGATAAGAAAATTCCTTGATGACTTTAAAAAGCAGAAGAAAAAGGCACTTCTTCTATACGGCCAGAGCGGCACTGGAAAGACAAGCTCTGTTGTTGCATCTGCAAAAGAGTTCGGCTACGAGCTTCTTGAGATTAATGCCTCTGACAACAGGAACAAGAAAAATGTTGAAGAGCTGCTTGGCAGCTACATGAAGCAGCAGTCATTGTTCTTTGACAAGAAAATGGTTCTTGTTGACGAGATAGACGGATTGTCAGGAAATTCAGACAGGGGAGGGGTATCTGCCCTTGCGCAGCTGATAAAACAGGCAAACATACCGATCATACTGACTGCAAATGATGCATGGAGCCAAAAGCTGAAGGCTGTGAGAAGCGCCTGCACACTTGTGCAGTTTGACAAGCTTAAGCTTGATGACATTTACAGCAGGCTAAAGGAGATTTGCACAGCTAACGGCATTGAATTTGATGATGTTGCTTTAAGGTCTCTTGCAAGAAAATCTGACGGCGACTTAAGGGCTGCACTAAATGACCTTGAGACAATATCAAGGCATTCAAAGCTTTTGAAAAAGGAGCATATTGACGATGTTTCTGAAAGGGAAAAGAAAGAGTCAATACTTAATGCGCTTGTAAAGGTCTTCAAGAACAGCGACCCAAAGATAGCGCTTTCTGCAACAGAAAACATAGATGAAGACCTTGACGAATTAATTATGTGGGTTGATGAGAACCTGCCGAAAGAATATTCAGCCCATGACCTTGAAAAGGCATACGATTTCCTGAGCAAGGCAGATGTATTTAGGTCAAGAATCAAGAAAAGGGAGTACTGGAGATTCCTTGTTTATGTAAATGCCTTTTCAACAGCAGGAATCGCAGTATCAAAAAAAGAAAAATACAAGCAGTTCATAACATACAAAAGAAGCGAAAGGATACTCAAGATATGGATTGCCAACCAGAAGCTTGCCAAAAAGAAATCCATCGCAGAAAAGCTTGCAAAAAAAACGCATTGCTCAAAAAAGGTTGCAGTGCAGAACCTGCCTTATCTTTATCCTGCGCTTGCAAACGGCAGTATTGCTGAAGAGCTCGAGCTTCAGGATGAAGAGATTGAATACATAAAGAAATATATTGAATAGCTGCCCTCTTCTACTCATGAGTCATATACATCAATTGATGAAGACGCATATACTGTTATGAAATCGCACATGCCTTTTGCAATAATTGGCGCATATTTTATCATTGTTACTGACTTATTCTCATCAACAATATTCTTCTTGCCGAGGTTGAAAATAAACTGGTCTGCTTCTGATGGCGCAAGGTCAATATCAAACTTGTTGTCTATTTTCTTGCCGGCGTCATTATAGACCTGTATCTGTACATCTGTTATGTTGACATGGCCTGAATTGCTGAATACAACCTTGATAGATGCATTGCCGCCGTCAGTATAGATCATCCTTGCATATGAAAGCTTTGTA
>JAHWHF010000127.1 GCA_019323415.1 Candidatus Woesearchaeota archaeon
ACTGAACATGAAGTATTTGAAAGAATAAAGAAAGAGCTTTACAAGATACTATAACATACTATAATTTTAAATAACACTTTCTATTATTTGAATTAAATTGAAACAAGAAACATCTAACAAGCTAAAGCAGGCATGGTGGTTCATATGCAGGCATTATTTTGTTTTCTTCTGGGTGCCTGTTTATGCGTACATGGCAATGGTTTTCCAGATATCATCTATACCAGACCCTTTGGCATTGCCCGGCATGCATTTGGCAGTCCAATTATTCTCAGGATGGACAAATTCAATACTTCATTTTCTTGAATATTTTGTATTGTCAATGATACTGAGCGTTGCATTAAGGCATTCGCAGAGCGAATTCCTCAAAAAGCACAGCTATGTTCTTGCATTTATCATAGCTGCAATATTTGGAATAAGCGATGAAGTCCATCAATTGTATGTCCCGGGCAGGACATTTGCATACGGAGACATAGCATTTGATGTTCTTGGCGGCTTTGCTGCACAAATTGCAAGAAAAATCATAAAGCTTGAGAAGAATTATCTGGACAAGATATTCTAAAGCTATCCTATTCCGCCTAATCTTATTCCTGTCCTTCCAATTACTATTCCTGCAAGCAGGTTGAAAAGCAGCAATGTCACAAAAGTTATTGCGCAGTATATGAAAAGGCCTTTTGTCATATTCTGGCCAAGCTGGTATCTTTCAGCAAGCTTGTCAGCGCCGTTCTCAAGAGTGTTTCCAAGGACAGTCAATATGTATATAATCTCAATAACATAAATGCCTACAATGATCTGGAACTGGTATGCAGGCACTCCCTGCCCGCCGAACAGGTTTGCAATTCCTCCAAGCCCTTCTGCTGCCCCTGATGCCTCAGCTATGTTAAGCTTTCCAAGTATGTATGTTATCATTGAAGAAATGCCGACAACAACAGCTGCAATAACTGGCGTAAGGAACTTTATCTGAGACTTCATGTTTGAAATAATGTCTCCCATCAGGTCCCTAAGCCTTTCATTAACCCTGTGTATTGATTTTATGTACTCGCCAACACTTGTCAATGCCTGTGCAGCAATAGCAGGGCCTTTTGCGCTTGCCTGTATAAGGACCTGCATTGTGCTCTGTATCATCTTTGAAGGAAACTCAATAATTGCTCCTGCCTTTTTGTTGAATATTGCCTCTTTTACGCTCATTCCAAGCCTTGTGATATTCTGCGAAACAACCTGGAAGAATGAGCCTGTTGCTGTTCCAGTCATGACCTGCGCAACTTTGCCAAATGCAATTTCTGCAGGAAGCCCGTCACCCATCCTGTTGCCGAGCTGGAATATTCCTGATGCAAATTCCTCTTCAAGCTTTTTTGTATCGTTCCTTATCTTGATGATGTTCTTGCTTCTCAGCTTGTAATAAATTCCTACAGGAAGGCCTAATCCAAGTATGACAAATACAGAGAGAAGGGCTGCTCCAAGGCCAAAGGGGCCTGTAACATTTTCTCCGTCCTTCCTGTACTCCAAGAAGCACGCCATTGCCAGAGGAGGGTTTGCAGTTGTAACTGCAGCAGGATTGAATACATTATAGCTTGCATCAATGCATATGTCTGCTTCAGGCGTTTCAGAAGATTTCAGCATTAAAGGAAGAAAGCCTATAAGCAAAAGAACAACTCCAACTGTAATTGCAAAATAAAGGGGATTGAATTTTATCTCAAAGCCAAAGAACTTGAATATGACATTTTTGTATTTCTTCAGCTCAGGGACTTCATCGCTTATATCGGTGTCCCCGTATCCTGTCGGCCTTGTTGACAATATGTTCTTTCCAAGGAAATAAACTCCTACAGGAATCAGTATGTCATAAAGCACAGCAATGTAATACCATTTGACACCCTCCATTACGCTCAGCGCTAGAGGTAAGATAACTAATCCGAGGATTGGTAGCACAATGCCAAGCATATGGAGGGATGTCATTGGTGTTTTAAGATTATGAGCATAATGAAGCATGTTCTCGTATGTCTGGTCAAGCATAACAGAAAGCGACTTGTCAAGTATTGTAAGCCTCCTTGCTTCTGAAGGCTCAAACAGCGAGCTTTCAATCAGGTGGAATGACTCAACAAATTCCATATTATATTTTCGCCATGTCTCAAGATAGAAGTCAAGGCTCTCCTTAACAGACTCGTACTTTTCAGTCTCAACGTCCCAAAGGACTTTTTTCAGGTCAAGTGAAAGGGGACCTGTTATATGCTTTGATGCAAACTCAATTGCATTCTCAAGGTTTGATGTGTGCCTCATGTATGTGACAACATAGAATATGCACAAGACCATCTGGTTGCTTGCAGCAAGACGCCAGTTCCTTGCAAAAAATATTGGAAGCTTGCCGAATACAAGCATAAGCACAAGCGCAATTGACAGCGCCAGTATCAAAAAAAAGTAAGTGGCTTCTCCTGCAAGAAGCAGCGGGACTATAAAGCCGAAAAGGCCGAATATGACTGCAAACAAAAGCGGGAACAATATTGAGAAAGAAACTATTCCTGAAGGAGTTATGTCAAGGTGTGTTGTATTGATTGCCTCAATGTAGAGCAGTTCCTTTTTCTTGTCAGGCTTTATCTTTAAAAGTTTTTCAGAAATATTGCAGCCTTTTTCATACAGGTTGAGGTGCTTTGGGAAAAGCTCTGTCTTGAACTGCTTGTACTCTGATGTTATTGAAGCCTCTGAAGCCTGTTCTGCAGCCCTTTCCTCCTCAAGCTGCTTTTCAATTTTCTCAAGATACTTTTTCTTCAGTTCTTCCTCAGATACCATAGAACTATTTCTTCTGCTGGCGCAGTCTTACCTCTTTTTTTAGCCATCTTTCAAACTCTGAGTATATGTACTTGCTGTCAAGCATCTCCTTTTCAATTACAGATTGCTCTGAAAGGTTGTGGAAAACATCATTTGCCCTTGTCACGAACTCAGCTTCCATCATGTCAGGGTCTTTTGCAGCATTTGCATAGTCAACTATTGCCTTTTTTACTTTTGCCCTGAGCAGTATATTGTCCCAGACAGCATCCCAGTTGCCTGCAAACTGCTTTATCCTTGAAGCGACATCCTTGAGCATGTCAGAATCGCCGTTTATCAGGTCAGGTGTAGGCTCAAGCTCGTCTGTTTCAGTATTGTATGTCATGAGGTCGACAAAGCCCTTTTCTTCAAGAGGGTCTGATTTCCATTCCTTTCTTACTTCAGCTATCTGCAGCACCCTTCTTTTTCTTGTCAGCCCGCCTGCTGTCTTGATTGGATTTGCAACAATAATAATGTCAGATGCCTTGAAAGATGTTGTAGGCACTCCAATGTCATTTACAACCCTGTCAAAAACTCCGTAAGGCGATGCTGCGTGTATTGTTCCTGCAACAACATTTGCTGCAGCCCCAACTCTCATGGCCTCGTACAAAGCTTTTGCCTCTGTGCTTCTTACTTCGCCGATTATAAGTGAAGAGTCTCCAAGCCTTAATGTGCTTCTTATTCCTGTCTCAGCAGAAACCTCTGTCTCTCCAACACCAAGCGCGCTGCTGACTTTAAGGCTCTGGACATTATAGCCGAGCCTTCTTAATGCAGGCACAGGCAGCTCTAAAGTGTCTTCAACAGTTATCATCCTGTACCTTCTCATAAGCTCAACAAGCATTGAGCCAAGAAATGAGGATTTTCCTGAGCTTCTTGTTCCTGCAACAAGGAATGTTTTTGTGCCGTCAATAAGAAAGCTTATCAGGCCTGCACCCAAAGGATTAATCATCTTGTTGTTAATGAACAAAGGCAGTGTCCACGGCTTGCTCCTGTGCCTTCTGAATGAAAATGCAAGGCCCGTAGGATTCAATGGCGCTGTAACAGCTGCAACTCTTGTGCTCGCGCCCGGCATCTGGAGCTCTGTATCAAGTATAGGGTTTGCCTCATCCAATGGCCTTCCTGAAATCAGCCTGAGCTTTGTTGCCCAGCTCTCTGATTCTGTTACAGTAGGATATATGTTTGTTACGCAGTCCCCAAATTCGCCGTGCACAACAAATATTGGAATTCTTCCAAGAGGCGAGTTGACTGAAACATCCTGTATGTTTTCATCCATGTTAAGAATTTCAATAAGCCCAAAGCCAATAGTATATCTAACAAGTATTTCTGAAAGCTGCTGCAGCTCTGCATCTGTAAGCTTAATGTTCATGTTAAGCGCAAGCTCCCTGAGAAGGTCAGTGCCGACATGCTGGAAAACCTCTCTCATCCTTTCAGGCT
>JAHWHF010000128.1 GCA_019323415.1 Candidatus Woesearchaeota archaeon
CAGTAATTCCTGTCATTTATTTTGCTTGTATAATAGCTGTCCTCAACACACCTGCAGCTGGCTTTTTTGTCAACAAATTCGCTTATGTACTTGTCAGGATAGCATATTTCAATCTGCCTGCATAACCTTCCTATGTTGTCAAAGCCTGTTTCAGACTGGTATGCCAGCTTGAAAGCATTAGTCCTTGCATCCCTGAGCTCTTTCCATGACTCAACGCACTCGTCATCCTTGAAAAGGCCTTTTGCAAAGCTTGGCAGTATTCCTGCAAGCCCAATCTTAGGCGCAACAAAACCGACAACAACGAAAAGCACCATCAGACCGAGTGCAACTGTTATCAATGTTGCCCACATTTTTTGTGATGCTGCCTTTTTATCCATCAGAATGCACCTGTTATTTTTGACAATACTGCCTTCATAGCTTCAGAGTTCCTGAATATAATGACCATTATAATCAGGAGCATAAGTATGATAATAGTCCATATAATTATTGTCTCAATTGATATGTCCCCTTTTTTTGATTTCATTTTATCACCGAATAAATTTAATCATTTAAACTTTTCTAATCCATCAGCACCTGGCACTTCAAAGTCTTTGAAAGCGTCTTCTCATCATACTCAACAAGCACAACCCTTGCCTCATACTGGACGCTCTCATCATTTCCCAAAACATAGCCTGCAGCATATTTGATGGCAGTCCAAAAATCAATTCCTCTCTGCTTTATCACTCTTGTCTGTGTTGTTGAATCCCATTCAAACGCATCTTTTGTATGAACATAAACAACAGCATATTTTTTGCTTGTGTCAATTTTTCTAAGGTTCTGGAAGCTCTGCTGTATGGCTGCTGTTAATATTTCCTGCTCAGCAATATAGCTCTGGTAAGTCCCTCTTGTTCCTGTAAGATATTCAAGATAAGTCTCGTCCTTGCCTTCTATCTTATTGTCTTTCAGCCATGTGTCAAAGTTTGATATTGGCTTTCCTCCTTCCCATTCCTCAATAACACTGCACACAACACAGAATACTGCATCCTGGTGCTGGAAAAGCTTTGGCAGCTTTCCCTCGCCCATCTTATACCAGCATTTCCTAAGCTCCTCTGCTATTGCCTTGTTTGCGCTGTTGCTGTCTGAAGTGTCAATCTTTAGGTAATGTGTCGGGCAGTTTATCAGCTCAGCATAATCAAGCGAAGTCGCGCTTATGCCTATATCATCCCTTGTTGATATTTCAACAGATTTCCTGCAGCTCAAGTCCTTTGACTTTTCTCCTATCTGCTTTGCAGAATTTCCTATAAACAATGCAATAATGATCAGTATGACAACAATTAACGCCATTGAGACTGCTGTGCTCATTGCCAACGCTTTTTTATTCGTTTTATTCATTTTCAAAACATCTGCTCGCATTTTGCTGATATCTGGTTAAATGGTGCAACAAAAACTCCCTGCTGCAGCTCCCTATCTTTAAAAAACACAACTGCTCCTGTTATTGTTCCGCCAACAGCACCAACACTGCAGCCAACAATTGCTCCAGGAACTGCACCAACAACTCCTCCTGCTGCGCAGCCAGTTGCAGTTACCATTGCAAACGCGCCTTTTGCCTGGTCCCATTTTGAAGGCTTAAATGCGTGCCAAAATATTGTGTAAGGTATTGCCTGGCCATTGCCTATTATTTGAATGTCCTGCCAGCCTCTGCCAGGGAAAAGCTCTGCATACGGCCTTTTTGTCCTGGCAAACCTTTCTTGGTACATGAACTGGTCAAACTGGGCGAGGGTTGTTATGCCTTTTTTATTGAATTCTTTCACAAGCTCTTCATCAAGTGTGATTTCTGAGCATAAGATGCACCTTTCTTTTGAATCCCCTCCGAATGGGTCTATCTGGCCTTCGCCTGTCTTCCAAAAGCATTCGCCTATTTCCTCTGCAAACACTTTCTTTAAATCGCTCGAAGTTTCAACATAATATACAGGAAAATTTGTCTTCAAGTCCTTGCTCTGCTTTGGGTTGCCGTACATTGCTGTAGCGTACCTTGTTGAGCATTCAAGAGGCAAAGGGCTTTCGATATCAAACAAGTCAACTTTTGTCTTTTCTGCAATCTCAAATGATGCCCTGCACTGCTGGCTTGAGTATATTTGTGTTATCTGCCCTGCTTTTGATGTAAATGTAAAGAGTATAAAGAATACTGTAAGCGAAAGTATTATTATAACAAGAACTGCAATAGGGTTCCTTACCTCTTCTTCA
>JAHWHF010000129.1 GCA_019323415.1 Candidatus Woesearchaeota archaeon
TGTTTTGGCTAACAAATGTAAACATAATATAGAAAAGTTTAAATATAATTAAGTATTATTAGCTAAAAAGTAGATAAAACTAACAAATGTTAACATGAAAATAGACGATCTGGACAGGAAAATATTGAATGTCATGCTTGATAACTCACGGCAGTCTCTTAGGGAGATTGCAAAAAAAACAGGTGTTTCAGTAGTCACTGTGCTGAAACGGGTAAATGCTCTGGAGAAAGAAGGGGTTATCAAGGCTTATACCACAGAACTCAACTACGAGAAACTTGGCTATGACGTCAGTGTTGTAATACACTTACGTATCGCCAAAGGTAAGTTGTTTGAAGTCGAAAAGAAAATTGCCATAGACCCTCATGTGTTTGCGGTTTACGATGTTACTGGCGACTTCGACGCACTTGTCATAGCCAAGTTCAAAAATAGGAGAGCAATGGACATGTTCCTGAAGAAAGTACAGTCATATCCTTTTGTTGAAAGAACAGAAACAGACCTTATATTGAATGAAATCAAAGAAAAGAACATAAGGGTGTATTAATGAAAATAAGAAAATTCAGGAAACAGGATGCTTACAAGGTATCGCATTTGCTCAGGATTACACAAAAGCAGCTGAAATACCCAAAGAAAGTCATAGACACATTAAGAAGAAACAACACCCCAAGCCAGATGATAAAAAGGTCAAAGGAAAGGGAGTACTGGGTTCTTGAGCACAAAGGCAAGATTCTCGGCATGATAGGCATAGTCAAGAATGAGGCAAAGACATTGTTTATTGTCCCAAAATGCCAGAACAAAGGCTACGGCAGCTTATTATTAAACCATATTGAAAATATAGCCAGGAAAAGAAAATACAGGAAAATAGTTGGAAATGCAACTCCCTCGGCTGAAAAATTCTATAAAAAGCACGGCTGGAAAAGAATCAAAAGAATAATGACTAAGATTGATGATGTCAGCTTTCCTGTAATATACATGGAAAAAAAACTTTAATTATTCATCTTTCCAGTCGCCCAAACTATTTGGCGTGTACCTGGCCAGCCTTGCTGCAACATCAACAGGCATTACAAGCCCTGAAAACAGCACATGTTCAAGCTCATCTGCATTAGGCCTGCATACTCCTGGCAGAACATATTGCGCAAGTGCAGGTGAAAGCTTGTAAAAAACAATCCTTTCACTGTCGTAATCAAAAGTCTTTCCTGTCTGCAAATCCCTGAAGCTGCACTGGCTGTGTGTTGGCTTGTTCAGAAGCTGCACATATGCATTTCTGACCAAATCAAACAGTACATCCTTTTTGTTTGGCGCGTACAGCCTTTTGCCCATTTTTTCAACTATTTCGCTCATCTTAATGCCTCAATATCCATCTTGCCGTCTTTCTTGAAGACTTTCTGGACACTCCTGATATCTGACTTGTTCACCAGAATTGATTCCAGGTTCTCGCAGTCTTCATTTCTCAATGCCCTCATTATGTCTTCAGCAAGATAATGAGGCATTGCGTTAATTCTCCTGTAGTTGTTGATTCTGACAAAAGCATCTTCTTTGTCAGCATGCATAATGCCAACTATAGGAAAGCCTTCTCTCATCCTCACAAAAACTGCATTTCCTGTGTAATCTTCGTATATGTCTTCCATTTTCATTCACCATTTCTTCTCCATATGTTTTGGAGCGTATTTCATTAGTTTCGCCATTACTTTGCTTGGCATTATGATGCCTTTGTAATAGACACTGCCTGGACTGATTACCTGATCTTCAATACTGCCCAAAGTTCCTTTGACAATGCGAGGTTCTCCTGTTGAAAGGAAACTGACTTTGTCGGCATCGTATTGAAAATACTTCTGTCCCTGCAAATCCATAAACCCGTAATAGCCTGAATCTGGTTCATTGTCTATCATCTGGACATAGCCATTCCTGACAGTATCAAAAAATACATCTTTTTCTCCAAGCTGCGGTGTTCTCTCTCTGTATGCTTCATTCATTTTTACCTTTGAATATCTTAGCAAAAGTTTCAGGGTCAGTTAATGCTATTTCTGCAAGCTGTTCTTTGCTGCATTGCTCGCGTATAGCCTTGCCGAATGCATAGCAATAGGTATGCAGTGTTTCTTCTCTTCCTGTGCAGCATTCTCCCTGCTTGTAATGCTCATTTATTGCTTTCAAGAGTTTTACTGCAAGCTCTGGGCTTACTAGCTTCTTGTCTTCTATATCAAAGATCAAGTCTTTTACAGGTTTAGAGCAGCCAACAGCCTTTGGCCCAAATGATATCAATTCGATCTTTTCATCAATAGTCATATCATCAAAATCTTTTGAGCCTTTTTCCCTGAAGACTACTGTTTCTTTAGGAACTGCCTTATAGTATCCGTTAATTACTTCTTCAATTCCCACTCTTACCAGCACTCTTCCTAAGCAGGCTTTTTGGATGTCTATTATCCTGTCATAA
>JAHWHF010000130.1 GCA_019323415.1 Candidatus Woesearchaeota archaeon
GCGGAAATCACAACCCTGGGGTGGTGGCCCATGTGAACTATATAAATCTTACTTCTTATATAGGTTCCCAACTGGATTTGAGCCAAAAGGGCAATCCTGTGGCTTAAGCTTTTCAAGTGTCGGCACTTCAACTGGCCTGTATTCTGGATCTTTAGGCCTGCAGCAATCTTTCAGGCATCTGAACAGATTGCAGACTCTTGCTGCGTCGTGCTCGCACATTCTTGTTTTGTTTGAATCATCATTGATTGTGTTCATTTTAGTTTTCCTCCTTTTGCATAATCATTTACCAATTTAGCAAACATGTCTTCTGACATTGTCAGGCGGGCTTCTTCCCCGTCTGCAAATACAGCTCTGACATAGTAGTTTCCTTTGCTGTCTTTCATTGCAGGGCCTTTAAGGTATTTTATGCCTTTTGCCATGCCTTCTGTTTCCCATTTTGGGAGAATTTCAAATTGTTCATTGTCCATTACTGTTCCTGTTGAAAGCTTTTCAAAGTCTTTCTCATCTTCAACTTCTGGCTTTACCTCTGGTTTTGGTTGAGGTTTTGCCTCTGGCTTAGCTTCTGGCTTTGTCTCAGCTTTCTTTTGCCATGGCAAACTCCAGCCTTCAAAGGCCTCATCGCCAATGAGCTCATCATCAATGCTGAATAGCAAGCCTTTCCTTGGCTCTACTTTCTTTTCAATTGATGCTGCTGCCTGTGCTGGTTGCGCAGGTTGCGCTGCAGGTCTAGGCCTTGCATAGCTTGTTGCAGGTCTTAGAGAAACATCCTGTTTTTCCTCTTTTCCAGAGAATAGCTGTGCAACATATCCTGTTGCCTGGTTCCAAGTCTGCTTTAGTTGAGGGCCAAATCTTGTATTTGAAGCCACATCAGCTGCGCCCAACATGCCTATTAAGCCCATTGAGCCCAAGCCTAAAACAGCCTTTCCAAATCCTGATAATCTGTGATCTTGAGTCATTTTTAATACACCTCTAGAGCTAGTTAAGAAGTCCTAATATATAAATCTTTCTATTTTTTACCACTTATCGGTGACTACAAACGGCCCGGAGCCTAGGCAAATCCTTATAAAGCCGGCTATATAAAGGGGCTTATGGCAAGCAAAAAGGAAGAATGGAAGACATACGGCAATGTGTTTGATAATTTCACTCTCAGGACATTGTTCCATATGGCTTCAACAGGGCTGTTTGACAGGATTGAAAGCCCTATTGCATTAGGCAAGGAGTCAAACATATTCTCAGCTATAAAAGGAGACTCAAGGGTATGCCTTAAGATATACAGGCTTGAGGCGTGCGATTTTACAAGAATGTATGAGTACATAAGGACAGACCCAAGATATATTGAGCTTAAGCATCACAAAAGAAAAATCATATTCTCATGGACGCAAAGGGAGTACAGGAACCTGCTTAAGGCAAGGGAAGCTGGAGTCAAATGCCCAACCCCTTACGCTTTTGAGAACAATGTCCTTGTTATGGAATTCATAGGCGATGAAAAAGCATGCCCTCAGGCCAAGAATTGTGCTCCGAGGAATGCAAAAAAGTTCATCAAGGATGTTGTTGATGAGATGAGAAAGCTGCACAAGGCAGGGATTGTGCACGGCGACTTGAGCGAATATAATATACTAAACAAAGACGGCTCTCCTGTGCTTATCGACTTTTCGCATGCAACACAAAAAAACAATCCTATTTTTGGCGAGCTTTTGGAAAGGGACATAAAGAACATTGCAAGGTATGCAAAAAAGCTCGATGCAGGCTTTGATGAAGAGAAAATAAAAAAGATTTTAGGAAAAGCTTAAAAACAAATTCAAAATCCACTTAAAACATGGCCTCCGATATGACCTCCGAAGAATTAATGCATGAACTTAAGATACCAAAGGAACGCATTGCAGTTCTTATTGGCGTCAAGGGAAACATAAAGAAAGAGATAGAGGAAAAAACAAACACAAGGCTTGATATTGATTCTGAGACAGGCGAGGTCTTCATAAGGGGAGAGGACGGCCTTGACATTTTTGATGCAAAAGAGGTTGTACTTGCAATAGGCAGGGGGTTTAACCCAAAGATTGCATTGACACTCCTGAAAGCAGACCTTGTTTTTGACTCAATCAACATAAAGGATTATGCAAAGAACAAGGAGACAATACAAAGGCTCAGGGGAAGGGTCATAGGAGAAGACGGAAAGGCAAGAAGGTTCATTGAAGAGTCAACAAGCACAAGCATATGTGTTTATGGAAAGACTGTGAGCATAATTGGTGATTATGAAGGTGTTGCAGATGCAAAACAGGCTGTCTCGTCGCTGTTAAGGGGAGCTCCTCATTCATCTGTTTACAAATGGCTTGACAAAAAAAGAAAGCTTAAAAAGGAAAGCAATTTGCTCTGAATTAAAAAATTAAATTTTTAAAAAGATGGTGCAGAAAAAACTTACTGAAAATCCTGAACAGCAGACAGTAGCTGACGTGCTTGCTAAAAAGCAGAGGGAAGTCAGTGTTGCTGAATTCTTTGAGAGAAACAGGCATCTTCTTGGCTTTGACAACAAAAGAAAAGCTCTTCTTACAGTTGTGAAAGAGGCTGTTGACAACTCACTAGATGCATGCGAAGAGGCAAAAATACTTCCTGAGATTAATGTCGAGATTGTTGATATGGGCAATGAGAGGATGAGAGTTATTGTCCAGGACAACGGCCCAGGGATTGTCAAGCAGCAGATACCCAATATTTTTGCAAAGCTTCTTTACGGCTCAAAATTCCATACATTAAAGCAGGCAAGGGGCCAGCAGGGAATTGGAATAAGCGCTGCAGCATTGTACGGCCAGCTTACAACAGGAAGGCC
>JAHWHF010000131.1 GCA_019323415.1 Candidatus Woesearchaeota archaeon
CAGACATAGAAGCAAAGACAACACTAGAGAATAATGTGCTTAGGACAGAGATTAGGGTGCCTAAAGAAATCAAGCTTGGTGAAAAAACAGTCAAGCTTGACGCGTTCAATGCAGCGGCATTACTCCCTTCCCAGGGAAGCTTCTATCTTGAGCAGCCAAGTTCAGATTATGCTTTAACAATCAACCCGGGAAAGCAGACAAACTATCAAATGATATTCCAGGGGATTAAAGATGAATAAGCTCGGTTTTTTGGAAACTGCAGTTGCAGCAGCAGGATTCAGCCTTTTTTCAGGGCTTGCATTCGGGGCAGAGCCGATTATGCCTCCTCCGGACAAAGCAGCCATAGCGCGGGCAGAAAAGCAGGAGGCTGAAGCAAGGGCTTATGTCTTAAGGCACCCTGAAATCTTCGACAGGATTGAAAAAAGGCTTCTGCAGGAAACTATGAAAGATTCACAGTACAGGAGCGCTGAAAAAGACGGAAGGGCTGTTGACAGGGCAGACCTTGAGAGAAGGGTTGCAAATTTCAATATATTTTTCTCTGAGTCATGGAAAAAGCTGAAGGGGGATTTTTATGATGACTTCGGCGTCCATGCTGAGCTTTTCTGGAACATGATATTCTTTGCATCGCCGACTTCAAGGCTGTTTATGGATGAAGTTGAGTTTAACAGGAGGATATTCAGCAAATACTGCAGCCTTTATGAGACATTAATTAAAGAGCATCCTGAAAGCGATGCTGTAAAGTTTTTTTACGCTGTTACGCTTGACCTGAAATCAACAAAGATAAACAACCAGCAGCCAAGCACAAAGTTCTATCTTGATGCAATAAATTCCATGACAGACAAGCTGCCTGAGCTGAAGAAAAAAGACATTAAAAGCTATAATAATGCTGTCCAGAATATTTACACAATGATTTATTTCTTCACAAGAGCCCCGCCTCCGCATTATCTTGTCAGGAAAAAATTCACTACATTGAATCTAAGAGGAGACCCGTTTGAGCCTTCTGAGCAACTGCTTATGAAGTTTCTTGAGACAGTTCCTCTGGAGGATGAGAAGATAAAGGTGTGCGAGATTGCATACATGCATGCAAATATTCCTAATTCACGAAATTATATTTTTGATGAGACACAATATTCTATTTTAAAGGAGAAAGGGTTGTTGGAGGAGGCTGGTGCTTATGTTCTTGCAAAGAATCTAACAGATGACCAGATTATCCTTAACTATCTTGAAACTTATTTCATGGAACGCTTTATGTTTTCAGGCATGGATTTGGAGAATCTTAAAACCCGCGAAAAAAAGGCTGACCTGAAGACGCATGTGAAAGATGCCTTAAGAGGTTTTTATTTTGTCAGGAACAAGAAATATAATGTAAACGAACTTGCTGATAAGTTTACAGACAAAATCAAGCAAAAGCCTTGGAAATGGATGGATAAGGGCATAAGCAGCGAATCTGCAAAACTGGCGCCAGGCCCTTTAGACTTTCTATATGCAATAGGAAACAAGCCCTGAGCTTGGTGTTTTCTGCAAAAGATTTAATAATAAATTAGTTTTTCTTTAGATTATGAAAAAGAGCATGGAGAGGAGCATGAAGAAGTTCCGCGAGCTCAGGGCAAAAGTAAATAGCATGAGCCAGAAGCTGCGCGAGATGAAAAGAAAGCAGGTATACAGCAATTATCTTATTTTCTCATTATCAATGTATGTCATTTACCTTGTGTATGAAGTCACATTAAGGATATATGACCTGTATATGGTAACTCCTGTTGTGGGAGCTCCGAGCCATTTTTTTGCAGGCCTTGGAACAGGCGCATTATTGTTCCTTGTATTCAAGTCGCATAATTTCAGGCGGGTAAAGACATTGTCTGTGTTCTGCAGTTTTCTTATTGCAGGGCTTTGGGAGCTGCTTGAGCATGTCCAGGAGATGATTTTCTATAATCCTCCTACAATGATTGATTATTTTTTCTGGGACGGATTCTGGGACATGGTTTTGTTTGTTCTAGGAAGCATTCTTGCATTGTATGCTGTGAATTACCTGTTTCACAGGAAAATTAGAATTTAATCAATGCGCCATATTTCAGAAAGATTGGAATAGCTATAAGGCTTACAATGCTTATCAGTTTAACAAGGATGTTAAGCGATGGCGCTGCTGTGTCCTTGAAAGGGTCTCCAACTGTGTCTCCTACAATTGCTGATTCTTTAACTTTGCCGAAAATCTTTTTGTCCTCAACAAGTCTTTTTGCATTGTCCCATGCAGCACCTGCATTGAACATTGTAGTTGCCAATAATAATGAAGATACAAGGCATCCTGCAATCAATCCTGCAACAGACTCAACGCCAAGCAAAAATCCAAGAGCTATAGGAGAAAGAACAGCAATAACTGAAGGCAAAGCCATTTTCCTTAAAGCAGCTCTTGTTGATATTGATATGCATGCATTATAATCAGGCTTGTGATGCCCCCTTACTATAAGCTTAAGCTGCCTTCTCACTTCCCTTATTATAAGGTCAGCGCCCTGGCCAACAGCCTTTATGCAGCATGATGAAAAAAAGAATGAAAGCATTCCTCCAATAAGCAGGCCTATAAGCACAGCAGGGTTGACAAGGTCAATAACCTCTATCTTTGAAACAACAATAAAAGCAGAGAACAATGCAAATGATGTGAAAGCAGAAGCTGCAACAGCATATCCTTTTGATATTGCTGCAGATGTGTTTCCTACTGCATCAAGGGCAGATGTCCTTTTCTTTATTTTCATGCCAAGGTTTGACATCTCTGCTATGCCCTGCGCATTGTCTGATATAGGGCCGAATGCATTGACTGAAAGAACTATTCCAAGTGTTGAGACCAATGCAACAGCTGCAATTGCAACGCCGTATATTGATGCATAATAATATGATACAAGTATTGCTGCTGACAATATAAGAACTGTTGATACTGTGCTCTTCATTCCAAGTGCAAAGCCTTCAATGATG
>JAHWHF010000132.1 GCA_019323415.1 Candidatus Woesearchaeota archaeon
AAATAGAGGAAATAGCCCTGATTGGACTTTCTATAAAGTTGTAGAATTTAAAAAATATAAAACATTTACCTTATCTGATTTAGAAAGCAATTATCATGTCAGATATACTTATAAAAAAATAAATAATAATGAAACAGAGATGGAATATTTTGAATGGATGGAAAAAGGAGAATTGAAAAACCCATTCACTAAAGATATAATTAAAAAATTGAAATTAGTTATGGAATCTAATAGATAAAGAATAATTATTTCTTCAGCTTTTTCAACACACTTTCTTTTCCTTTCCAATCAATGACTTCCATTAGAACTTGCTCAATCCTTTTGACAGGTATGATTTTTATTTTCTTTAGCTTGTCTTCTGTAAGCACTATGTCTTTGAGGTTGCTCTCAGGAACAATTACAAACTTTAGACCAGTGTCAACAGCAGCTTCAACTTTTGATGAAACTCCTCCAACTGGAAGAACTTCCCCTCTTACTGAAAGTGAGCCTGTCATTGCATAGTCCTGCTTAATTGGAACTTTGTTTAGTGCGGATATTACTGCAGTGGCAACAGCAATTGATGCTGAATCTCCTTCAACACCCTCATATGTCTGCAAGAACTGGACATAAATATCTGATTCCTTTATGTTTTGCCCAAAATTCTTTTTGATTATTGCTGAAACATTTATGATTGCCTCTTTTGCTATCTGGCCAAGCTTTCCTGTTGCTGTAATCCTTGCTTTTTTGCCTCCTGGCGTAACCTCTGCTTCAATTGACAGCACAATTCCTGAAGATGATGATTCTCCTCCTCCAATAACTGCAAGCCCATTAACCCTTCCAATCTGCTTACCTTGTGTTACAATAACATCATACTGCTTTTTTCTTTCAATGTATCTCTCTCCTATTTGTTTCTCTAATGTCCTTGCAACAACTTTGCCGGCCTCAACATGCTCTGGCAGCACTCAGTCTGAGCCATGCTCAACTGCAACATCGCCCGCAGCCCTTACCAAGCCGCCAAGCTCTCTGAACCTCAAAGTAAGGTGGCCTTTTCTTGAAGCCATTTTTCTTGACTCAAGTATTATTGACTCAACTGCATCTTTTGTAAAATGAGGAATCTTGCCATCCTTAATGACTTCCTGTGCAACAAACTGCGCAATAAGCCACTCATTTTCTTTGGTATCCGGGATAGTATCTTTCATATGCACTTCATAGCCATAGCCCCTTATCCTTGACCTTAAAGCAGGATGCATGTGTAAAAGTGTTTCCATATTGCCTGCTGCAACCATAATAAAATTGCATGGCACTGGCTCTGTCCTAACCATGCTTCCTGAGCTTCGCTCGCTCTGGCCTGTAATTGGATATTTTTTCTCCTGCAAAGCTGTAAGCAGCTCCTGCTGGCTTCTAGGGCTTAATGTTGCTATTTCGTCTATAAACAAAACGCCAAGATGCGCCCTATGAATCATGCCCGGCATAACTCTTTCATGTGCAGGCGTTCCTAGGCCTCCGCTCTGCAAAGGGTCATGAAGAACATCTCCAAGCAAAGCTCCGTCATGCGCGCCTGTTGCATCAATAAATGGTGCAGGGTCATCTTTCTTGTGAGTGATTAATGGCTTTGGAGCCATTGCCAATCCTCCAAGTGTCTTGAACAGACCTGGAGCTCTTGTCAAAAAAAGGCTTCCAAGCAAAAGTATCCAAATCAAATTTCCAAGGCCTGAAACAAGAACTAAAGGACCGTATTCTGAGCTTCCAAACAACTGCCATAAAAAATAGCCAATCAAAAATAATGTAATCCCGCCAAACAAAAACAAAGCAATCCTTCTTGCAGCAACACTTGATTCAATTGTTTTTCTGAAAGTTACTATTGTTTTTTCCCCTTCACCTGCATTATATGTCCTTATCAATGGATAGTTTGGGTCTTTTGAATTAGGATAACAAAGCGAGTCTTCAAGATTTCCTTTTGCAGGAAGCATCTCTGCCAATGCCATGCCAAGCATCGATTTCCCTGTTCCAGGATCGCCGATCAAAAGAACATGCCTTCTCTGTTTTGCGGCTTTCTTGACAACCTCAACAGCCTCGTCCTGGCCTATAATCTGCTCAACTATGTTTTTTGAAACTTTGATATCTTTTGTTGTCTTGTAATCATAGCCTGTCTTTGGCAATGCCTGTTTAGCTTTAGGGCTGGTGCTAGCAACTTTTCTTTTAATTTTGCTTTTAGTACCCCCCTTTGCTGCCATTGTTCTGTTTCTGAATATGGTTATTTAAATATCTATCGATAAATTCGAATTTCCTGAAGGTTTTGCGCTTTTTCTTGATTAAGCAATTTAAAGCTGGAAATCTATTGAATAACATGAAAGAAAAGACTCTTTTAAAGATAGCACTGATCAGCACAATTCTTGGGATATTCTCTTTATTGGTTTTATCTGAATTTATTGAGCTTGGAGAAAGCACCATTTCACAAATCAAAGAAATGGATGGTGGTGTTGTAAGATTGACTGGTATTGTTGAAAAAGTAATTGAAAAAGACAAAGTTATAATTCTGACTGTCTCAAAAAAAGAGACAATTGATGTTGTTGTTTTTGATGAAGTTTCTTTTGAAAAAGGGCAGCATGTTGATGTTATTGGAGAAGTTGATAAATATAACGGCAAAAAAGAAATTATTGCAAAAGAGGTAAAGTAATGTTTGGGCAAATACTTTTTGCAATAATTATTGGGGTCTGCGCAGGAATATTTACAGGCCTTATTCCAGGAGTGCATATCAATCTTGTTTCACTGCTACTGCTTGGCAGCTCAGCTTTTCTTTTGAGATACACTAACCCAATTGTACTTTCTATATTTATTATCGCGATGGCAACAACTCACACTTTTCTTGACTTTATTCCCTCAATATTCCTTGGGGTGCCAGAAGCAGACACTGCTCTTGCAATTCTGCCTGGCCACAGAATGCTTTTAGAGGGCAAGGCATTTGAGGCTGTCAAGCTTACTGTTATAGGCTCATTACTGGCAGTTATTTTTTCAATAGCAGTTTCGCCTTTGCTTATACTTGTTGTGCCATTTTTGTATGAGAAAATTGGAAACTATATTGGATGGATTCTTCTTGCAGTTGTAATATTCATGGTTATGAAAGAAAAGTCATGGAACAATAGGTTCTGGGCTGGATTTATTGTAATTACATCTGGTGCATTAGGCTACATTGTGCTTGAAACACCTGCAATAAAAGAGCCTCTTTTTCCTATGCTTTCTGGCTTGTTTGGAGTAAGTATGCTTTTGAATTCATTGTCTGAAAAAACAATACTGCCAAAACAGAGAATTACAGAAGAAATTGAGATTGGCAAAAAAGAGCTGGCAAAGTCTATTTCAGCAGGTGTTTTTTCAGGTGGGTTGACATCATTCTTTCCAGGGCTTGGCGCTGCCCAGGCAAGCATAATTGGGAGCCTGCTTGTTGGAAAGCTTGGCACGTGCTGCTTCCTTATACTTTTGGGAGCAATAAACACTGTCAATATGCTGCTTTCGCTGATTACGCTATACACACTCCAGAAAGCAAGAAATGGTGCTGTACTTGCAATACTTAAGCTGGTCGAAAGCCTTGATTTTGGAGGCCTGTGCCTGATTATGCTGGCTGCACTTGTTGCAGCTGGCCTAGCCACTTTTCTTGCAATGTACATTGTAAGGGTATTTTCAGGCATAGTGGAAAAGGTCAATTACAGCGTCATGAACCTCTCGATTATAGCCCTTATTATTGGCCTAGTATTCGTGTTTTCAGGCTGGATAGGGCTTTTTGTGCTGCTTATAAGCACAATGCTGGGGATAATCCCCCTTTGCCTGGGCATAGGCAAGAACCATGCTATGGGCTGCCTTTTGGTCCCTGTTATCGTTTTCTTCATTCTGTAACCACTAAAAGGTGGTTAAAAAACGAAAGGTTTATAAAGGAGGACTTCCACATAGTCTATAACTAAGGCTAAAACCAAGTATGGGGTGTAATAATGGCAACTATAGAGAATAAAGCAATAATGGTCCCGGCAGCTCTAGTTCTGGCAGCCTCAATTGGGGCAGGATGCAGGCCTGTGAATAACCCAGACCTAAAGCCAGAAAGGAACCTGGAATATGTTATTGGCCAGGTAAGGGGCATAACGCAGAATTCAAGGCAGAATGATGTTTATATTTTTGATATGAGGGAAGAGCTAAACAAGCTTGACACTGCTCTTCGCGAGCATAAAAACATGCATGATTCTGACAGGCTTGGAGATGTTATCAAATTTGCGCAGGCAAAGGTCTTTGAGCAAAAAGGCGAGTACAGCAATGCTGTAAATGCTTATGGCGCAATAAAGACTGAAAAAAGGCTTGTTGACATGGCCAAGAAAAGCATTGAAACATGCAGAAAACTGGCAGGCGCAGAGCAGATAGAGTTCAGCCCTGACTTCAGGAAACAGCTCGGAAATTTCGATTCAAAAATCAAAGATGCTGAAAAGCTGGCAAAAGAGCTTAAAGGCACAGAGTATGAGGATAATGCAAAAAAGCTTTGCCTTGACCTTGATGTCAAAAGGGTAAGGTATATTGCAGGAGAAGAGGTTGTTCTTGGAAAAAGCGCAATCAGGTCTGTTATCGCAGTTCCTGAAAAAGCAATCGCTGAAGAATACAGCAGGCTGATTGAAAAGCATAAGGGAAGCCATATGCATGACGACCTTAAACTTGAGCTTGCAAAATGGTATGAGGCAAAAGCAGATGAATATGCAAAGCTACATTCAGGCTCAGGATTCAACAAGACAACATACACTGTTTATACAGGCAGTGCGAGAATGCTTTACGAGGATGTTGTAAGAAGGCATCCTGAAACAAATTCTTACAGAGTTGCAAAAACAGCAGTAGAAGCCTTAGTAGAAAAAGAAAGAGATGTTTTGAAGAACCATTAAGGTGCATGGCGCAGAATGAACGAAAGACTCAGAAGGGCAATTAGAGGAGCATATGTGTTGGGTGCAACAACTGTTCTTGCAGGAATGTACGCAGGATGGTGGGGCACACCTAAGCCTAGCTCTGAAACGCATACTGAGCCAAGCAGGATTGAAGAAGACGGCAGAGATTCTTTGAAAGCAGAAGATCACGGGCATGTGCAAAAACCCGAGTTAAGGCTTGAGCCTTCAGCTAGGGCCAGGAATGAAAGGACAGGAAAAGTATACGCATTTGTCAAAAGAGAGCCTGCTGCTGAAAAAGGAAAAGAAAAAATAAAAGTTTACAGATTTTTTTATAATGATAAGCTTGATAAGGAATATCAGATTTTCAAGAAAAGAAACCCCAATCTTAGCCTTGAAGATTTTCTTGTAGAAGTTGCAT
>JAHWHF010000133.1 GCA_019323415.1 Candidatus Woesearchaeota archaeon
CATGGGAATGGCTTTGTCATCAAAGCTGCAATTGCAACACCTGAGCCTGTTCTTGCAGGCTTTGTCTTTACAATAATGTCTGTATTCAAAAGAACCTGGATATCTGTAGGAACTGTCTTAAGCCTGTATTTTTTGCATAGCTTAAGCTTTGCTTTCCACAGTTGTCTTTTGTCAAGCTTCTTAGCTTTCAAAATAGACGAAAGCTCGCTGTAAAACCCGTTAATGTCCGGCTTCATTATACCCCCGATAGTCCAGAACAAGGTTTATTTAAAAATCTTTACTTTCTGAACAATTTCCATATCTCCCTTATGAAGAATATGGATGAAGCTACAAGCATTATGTAAAGCCAGTCCTGCCACAATAACGGCACTGTCTGGAATACAGAATTTATTCCTGGAACATATATCACTGCAACCTGTATAAGCACTGATACAGCTATTGCAGCCCAAAGCTTCCAGTTTGAAAAGAATCCTATCTTGAATATGCTGTGAGTCAATGATCTTGAGTTAAGCACATGGAACATCTGGAAAAATACAAGTGTTGTGAATGCAACAGTCCTTGCATAGTTGAGGTTCTGCTCAGGCCTTGCAAACTGGAACATGAACAAAGTGCCTGCCATCATTATCAGGCCAAAGATAAGCATATTCACTAATGCTGGCGCATCAACTATTTTCTTTCCAGGCTTTCTTGGGCCTCTTGCCATAATGCCTTCTTCTTTTGGCTCAATTCCAAGCGCAAGAGCAGGCAGGCCGTCTGTAAGAAGGTTCATCAAAAGAATCTGCAGCGCAATCAAAGGCAAAGACAATCCCAATATGATTGCAACAAATATTGTAAGAACCTCGCCCATGTTGCATGATAAAAGATATTGTATGAATTTCTCTATATTATCATAAATGCCCCTGCCCTCTTCAACAGCAGCAACCATTGATGCAAAATTATCATCAACAAGTATCATGTCAGCTGCCTCTTTAGAGACATCTGTTCCAGTAATTCCCATTGCAACGCATATGTCTGCCTTTTTTAATGAAGGCGCATCATTCACTCCATCGCCTGTCATTGCAACTATGTGGCCCCTTTTCTTCAAAGCCTCAACAATCTTCACCTTGTGTATAGGGTTGACTCTTGCGTAAATAGAAACATCATCAACTATATTATAGAGCTCTTTGTCATTGAGCTTGTCAAGCTCCTGGCCAGTAAGCGCTCTTCCAATTATTCCAAGCTGGTCAGCAACTGCTCTTGCAGTAAGCTTGTGGTCGCCTGTAATCATAACAACCTTTATTCCAGCATTCCTGCACTGGTTTACAGCAATAATTGCTTCATTTCTTGCAGGGTCAATCATTGCCTGCAGGCCAACAAAAATAAGGTTTGACTCAGGAGTCTGCGCCTCAACTTCCTTATATGCAAAGCCAAGCACGCGCAAAGCCTGCGACGCAAACTCGTCATTCTTATCAAGAATCTTTTTCTTGTCAACAGGAGTTATGTAACGTGCTTTTCCATTCTCAAGTATCTTGCTGCACCTTTCAACTATGACTTCAGGCGAGCCTTTTACAAATGCAAATTTCTTGCCCGCCACCTTATGCACAGTTGTCATGCGCTTTCTTTCAGATGAAAAAGGTATTTCATCAACACGCGGGTTTTCATTTTCAAGTTCTCTTTTTCCTATGCCGAGCTTCATTGCACTGACAATAAGCGCAGCCTCTGTTGGATCGCCAAAGACTTTTCCAGATTCGTCAATGTTCGCATCATTACAAAGAACGCCTATCTTTAGAAGCTGTTTCAAGCCTTCAGGGGTTTCGCTGAACTTTCCTTTTGGCTCATAACCTGAGCCTGTTACATTAATAATCTTGTCATCAACATAAACTTTCTGAACAGTCATTTCATTATGTGTGAATGTTCCAGTCTTGTCTGAGCATATTACAGTTGTTGAGCCCAATGTCTCAACTGAAGGCAGCCTTCTCACAAGAGTATTCCTCTTAATCATCCTCTGGACGCCGAGCGCTAGTGTTATAGTAACAACAGCAGGCAGGCCTTCAGGTATGGCTGCAACTGCAAGGCTTACTGCTGCCAAAAACATTTCAAATGCAGGGAAGCCCCTTACAACACCTACAACAAATACAACAGCAGCTATTGCCAAAACAAGTATGCCAAGCAATTTTCCAAAATGGTCAAGCTTGACCTGCAATGGTGTTGGAGGCTGCTTTGTCTCTTCAATTAGAGTCGCTATCTTTCCAAGCTCAGTATCCATTGCTGTCCTTACAACAACTGCTTTTCCATTGCCTCTTGTAACAACAGTGCCTGCAAAAACCATGTTTGCCTGGTCAGCAACTGCTGCTTTCTCAAGAACATCTGTATTTTTTGAAACAGGCATTGACTCTCCTGTCAGTGCAGCTTCCTGCGAATAAAGTGAGTGCTGCTCAAACAGCCTTGCGTCTGCAGGAACCTTGTCCCCTTCTGTAAGAAGTATGATGTCGCCAGGAACAACCTCTGTTGCATCTATCTCCATCTCCTGGCCATTCCTGAAAACAAAAGCCTTTAATGAGGCAAGCTGCTTAAGCTTTTCAATAGCTTCTTCAGCCTTGTACTCCTGGATAAACCCAAGAAGTGCATTCAGCAAAAGTATAATGCCAATAGCAAGGGCGTCGACCCATTCGCCAAGCACTGCTGATATGATTGTTGCTATAATAAGTATCCATATAATGAAATCTTTAAACTGCTCAAGAAATATTTTTAATTTTGAAATTTCATGCTTTTTTGTAATCTCATTCCGGCCATATTTTTCAAGCCTGGTTGCTGCTTCTTCTGGGCTAAGGCCATTTTTAGAACTGCCTAACTCTGAGAATACAAAATCAATCTTTTTGTTGTAAAATTCCATATTGTCGCTAAATTTTAATAAAACACATTGAGATTTAAAAAACTAACTAAAATCAGCCATTCGCTTCCATAAAATGCTGTTTTTTTCAAAAATAGCTATTAATTTGTCCCTTTGCTCCTTATTGCAGCCTTTCCAGTCAATTAAAGCAAATTCAGGCCTTGGAACTGTTTTTTCAAATGCCTGAATAACCATTTGCTCATCTATATTGTCAAGCTGGTATTTTGGGCAAATATGGCCTACAGCAATCTGCTCAAGAAGCTTTGGCTTTGAAAAATTAGGAGCATAATGCGGGCCGCCAAAGCCAACTGCAATATTGACATTGTCTTTTGGAACAGCCAACAATCCCTGGCAGACAATCCTGCATGCATCCAAGTCCTGCCATTCAGATTCAGAACCTCCAACCTCAACATATACAATAGGCGCATTCATCTCACTAGGCCCGTGGTGTGTTACTTCAAAGCTTTCAACATATTCTTCTTTTGGGTGCTTTATTATCTCAAGAAGGCTTGCGCGGAGCTGCAAAGCAGGGCAATAAGATAGTTCTCTTTCTTTTCCTCCCATATCTGCCTTAAACCAATTGCCAGGCGAATGTACTGTCAAAGATTTCATGCCTGTCTCTGACTTGTGCGTTGAGCCTATCAAATAAATATCAGGCTTAAAGAATTCATTAAGATATTCCAATTCGATGATGTCTTTCTTAATATTAATAAGAACATATTCATCTTTCTGCAAAACAGGCTTTGCGTCAAAAACCTCGCCAGTCTCTTCAAATCCAAATTCATCCCTAAGAAGATTATAGATATTTGTGCCTGCAATCCTGAGCTGAGATGTAACAATTAATTTCATTTTAATGCACTTAATTTTTCTCTTAAGTATATGGAAGAAACAGGTCCAAAATAAATGTTATCTATTTTAAGGCTCTGACCACCAATCAAATCTCCCCTCATTATGCTCTGGTTGACAAGTATTGGATTGCTTACAGCATTGCCTTCAAGAACAAAGCCTTTTGTTGGCCTGTACCAATTTTCATAAATGCAGCCTGCATAGCATCCTGTTCCCTGGACATTTGACCACTTTGAGCAAGGCTGTGACTCATTTCCTGAAAACTCATTATCGCAGTTAGGGTATGTTGAATTTGCTGAAGTTGAGCCAAGATATGCAAATTCATCTGCAAGGCCCATGAAATGGCCAAACTCCCTTACAAAATTACATTCAGAGCAATATCTCTGGTTAAAGGTCAGGTAGCTGCCAACAAAACTCACTCCTGATTCTGTCTTATGGTCCAACCCAACAAGCGAGTCATCAATCAAAGCAACAATATAGTCAGGTTCAACAGCGCAGATTCCTGTCTCAGCTTTTATGTTTTCAACTGAACAATTGGCTGAATTCCATGCAATGCAATTAAAGTTGTTTGGCTTGATTGTATAATAAATATTAAATTTGCCAGCAAAATCATCAACAGGTGAAACATCAAACAAAGCATCTGTATAATATTTCACATGCTCTCCAAACAAAGTCATGTTATCATATGAAACAGGAACAAAAATAACATTCAGGCCAGAGCCTTTCTTGAATAAGCTGCAATATTCTGTACCCAAAACATATGTTCCTGGTTTTGTTATATTCGCCTTTACATAATCACCAACAACTTCAGCAGGAATCTCATTAAAATTAGAATCATACAATTTTGGGATAAGGTTTTTGAAATTATTTTTTAATATTAAAACAGCTGAAGTTCCAATGCCAGAAACTGAATAAGCATTTGAAAGCATCAAAGATGAAGAACTTAGTTCTGCTTTCCTTATATCAACGCCCTGGTCATGTTTTGTTGCAACTGAAACTGGAACTTTATTGTTTTCAACCAAGGATTTTGTAAAATAACTTTCAGATATATCTTCAGCATAGCATCCAAAAATTGAGCCGTCATCATTAATCTGGAAAGTAATTGTCTTGTTCTCATCCTCAAGCCTAAGCACGTGCTTTCCTGGCATTGATAATGGCTTATACATTATGCCATCATCAAACTCAAAAAGCTCAGAAAGCTCTTCAATTGGGGTGTTAAAGAAGAACCTCAAAATATTCTCATCAAGCAGATAATCATTGTCATTGACCATGTAGCTTACAGAACCGTCTTCACAGCCAAGTATCTCCAAGTTCAGGTTCTGGCTCAGCATGAACTGGACATCCAAAGTAACATTGTGGCCAGCAATTGTCTCAACCTTTTCATACATTTCCTTTAATTTCAAAGGAAAAATCACCCTAAACTCATCTTCATATAAAGTCAGGCCGTCCTGCTCAAAAGATAAAGGCCATGCAACATCAATCAGAACATTATCCTGAACAATCGACACAGTGCTGTTAATCTTTCCTGCATCAACATCAAATGTCTTGAATATTTCAAAATTAGTGCACAAGCCAATATTGTCATTAACATAATTTGCAATAGACTGCTCCATTACAGAAATTGGAGGCAATGTAAGATTATCATGGTCTCTTTGCTTTGCTGCAAGAATTATTGCAATTGTTGCCTGGTTTTGTATGCATTCAGTGACGTAAGGCTTTACCTGAAGAACAGAAGAGCTGAAATGCTGAACCTGCTGTGTTGCTTGCTCAAGCTCTTTCTGCTGCGCTCTGTTGCTGATATAGAAAAACAATGAAAGGAAAACGATTATTATCAGGCCTATTACTACAAATACTGTCACCTGACCTCTTTTTTTGCACATGAAACAGATTAGAAATGTGTTGTTTAAATAATTATTGTTTTAGCCTGGCCTGCACTTGTCGCAGTACTGCCTGAGCTTGTGTTTTACAATGAAGCGTTTTCCGCAACCTTTGCACAGCTTGAATCTCTTGTATTTTTTGTTTGTCATTCTTTTGGGTTTCAAAAGCAGGTTATTTAAATAGCTTTGGGTTTTCTTCCCCACAAAGTTTTTAAATATATTGTTTATACTGAACATGAAAATGGGGAATAATACACAGAATATGGTCCCGAATCATTTAGGGATTATAATGGACGGCAACAGAAGGTTTGCCAAAAGATTAATGCTCGCTCCGCAGATGGGCCACAAATGGGGTGCAAAAAAGTTAAGGGAGGTCCTAGACTGGTGCAAGCAGGCAGGAATAAAAGAAACAACATTCTATGCATTTTCTGTTGAAAACTTTGACAGGCCGAAAAATGAGTTTGATTATCTTATGAGCCTTTTCAAAGAAGAGCTTTCTGCAATAAAAACAGACAAGCAAATTATGGCTGATAAAATAAGGATAAGGTTTCTTGGAAGGACATGGATGTTTCCTCAAGAGCTACAGAAAGAGATGAAAGAAGTTCAAGAACTTACAAAAGAAAATGACGCTTACAATGTTAACTTTGCAATGGCGTACGGCGGAAGGACAGAGATGGTTGATGCTGCAAAAAAGATTGCAAGGATGATTAAGGAGAAAAAGATTGATGTTGATGATATTGATGAGAACCTGTTTGCTAAAAATCTGTATTTAGATAGTGATGTTGATTTTGTTATCAGGACAAGCGGCGAGAAAAGGACATCTGGCTTCATGCTATGGCAGAGCCATTATGCTGAATTCTATTTTTGTGAAAAACGCTGGCCAGAATTTGGAAAAGAAGATTTTGACAAGGCGCTAAAAGAATACAGTGACAGGAATAGGAGATTTGGGAAATAATTAAATTAGCGCATAAGTTCTGATTATCCAAGACACAACTAAA
>JAHWHF010000134.1 GCA_019323415.1 Candidatus Woesearchaeota archaeon
AAAGTCAGTTTTGTTACTGTAATGAATAGGATTAAGAAGCTTGAGCAGGCAGGCGTAATTCAGGAATATTCTGTAAAGGTAAATTACAACGAGCTCGGCTATGACATCCATGCAATAATTGAGCTCAATATAGAGAGAGGAAAATGGGACGACTATGAAAGAAAAATATTGCCTTTGGTTAATATATACTCTGCTTATGAAGTGACTGGAGAGACAGATGTCCTTTTAATGCTGAGGTTCAAGAATACAAAGGAACTGGGTGACTTTTTAGAAAAGCTGCAGAGCTTCGGTTTTATTAAATCATCAAATACAAAACTGGTGACATATACTGATAAGGATGAATTTATTAAGATATAATCTCATTTTATATATCCGGTGTTTAAACTAAAAAATAAAGAAGTGGTCTGATGTGCGGAATTGTAGGATTTAACTGGGATGATAAGGAAACATTAACAAAGATGGCATCTATGCTCAAGCATAGGGGGCCTGACCAGAATGGTTTCTATACAGATTCAAAAGCCAGCCTTGGCCATCAGAGATTGAGCATTCTTGACTTGTCTGAAAAAGGAAGGCAGCCAATGTCAAATGCAGACGGCTCTATTCTTATAACTTACAATGGCGAAGTTTATAATTTTCAGGAGATAAGGGAAGAACTTGAGAAAAAAGGCTACAGATTTGCATCAAACACAGACACTGAGGTAATTATATATGCATACCAGGAATACGGAACAAAATGCACACAACTGTTTAATGGCATGTTTGCATTCTGCATATATGACAAAAACAAAAACCAATTTTTTCTTGCAAGAGACAGGGTTGGAATCAAGCCGTTGTATTACTATTACAAGGACGGAAAGTTTATTTTTGCTTCTGAACTAAAGTCAATTATTCAGCATAGCTTTATTGAGAGAAAGGTTGATGAAGAGGCAATAAGGAATTACATTACTTATGGTTGCATTTATGCGCCAAGGACAATTTTTCAGGATATCTATAAGCTTGAGCCTGGCTGCCAGATGATTGTCAGCAAAGACGGCATTAAAGTTGAAAGATATTGGGATATTGATTATTCTGAGAAATACAAAGACAAGCCAGAATCATTTTACACAGAAATGATAATTAAGCTTCTTGATGAGTCTGTAAGCAGAAGGCTGATTGCTGATGTCCCTGTTGGCGCATTTCTTTCAGGCGGTGTTGATTCAAGCGCAGTTGTAGCTTCAATCAAAAAATACAAGGATGACCTTAAGACATTTTCAATAAAGTTTGATTATGATGATTTCAATGAGTCAAAATGGGCCCACCAGATGGCTGCGCATCTTGAGACAGACCATTATGAGATTGGTTTTGATGCAGAGGAGGTTCTTAAGCTAATTCCAACATTGTCATACCTTTATGATGAGCCTTATGCAGACTCTTCAATGATTCCAACATACCTTGTTTCAAAAGTTGCAAGAAAGCATGTTACTGTCTCACTTTCAGGAGATGGCGGTGATGAAGTTTTTAATGGCTATAACAGGTATTTGTGGAATAAACAGATAACTCTTAGAAAAATGATTCCAACACCATTAATGGATTTTGGAGTAAAGCCTGCGGCAATGCTTCTTTCAAAATTACCAAATCCATTTATTTATAAAGTTTCAAAGCATCTTGATGAGCTGACCCATTCTAATGCAGAAAGATATTCTCAGATAATTTCATTTGAAGACAAGAAGACAAGAGAAGAGGTTTCTTTAGTTGGCATGCACTATTATTACGACTTATACAAGAAGCGATTTATCTACCCCAGCATAATAGACAACATGTCAAATGCAGATTTCCACATGTACCTGCCTGATGACATACTTACAAAAGTTGACAGGGCTTCAATGGGCGTAAGTTTGGAGGCAAGAGTTCCTATACTTGACCACACTTTTCTTGAATTCACTTCAAAAATACCTCCAGGCCTGAAATTAAATGGCAACGAAGGAAAATACATATTCAAAAAAGCTCTTTTGGGAAGAGTTCCAAAAAACATATTGTACAGGAAAAAGCAGGGTTTTGCAGTTCCTCTTGTTTATTATTTTAGGAAAGAGCTTGCAGGTTATATTGAGGATGAGCTGCTGGCAAAAGATTTCTCTGCAAAGCAATACCTTAACCAGGACAAGATTAGAAAATTGATTGAGCTTCATAAGGCAGGAAAAGAAAACTACAGCGCGCCTTTGTGGGCATTCCTTATGCTTGAGAAATTCCTTGACAGGTGGGTTTCACAGGTTGCTTAGAAAAGATTTTTAAATCAATGCACTATTTTTAATAAAAAATGAGCGGGATAGTTGGTTTTAACTGGGACAATAGTTTTCTAGTAAGGAAAATGTGCCAGTCAATAAAGCACAGAGGCCCTGACCAGGAATCATTTTTCTCAGACTCTAATGTAAGCCTTGGCCATAACAAGCTCTGGCTTCCTGTTGATAAGGCAAAATACCCTATCAAGAATGAGGATAACAGCATATTTCTTGTTGCTGATGCGCGAGTCTATAACCATCAAGAGCTAAGAAAAGATTTGGAAAAAAAGGGCCACAAGTTCAGCACGCAATCTGACAATGAGGTTATTGTCCATGCATATGAAGAGTATGGCGATGAGTGTGTTCAGCTGTTTAACGGCCAGTTTGCTTTCTGCATTTATGACGGCAGGCAGAAAAAGTTCTTGCTTGCAAGGGATAGGGCAGGAATAAGGCCATTATATTATTACTGGAAAGACGGCAAATTTATTTTTGCTTCAGAGCTAAAGGCAATTCTTGAGCATGATGTGAAAAGGGAGATTGACATTGAAAGCATAAGATTCTATCTTTCACATGGCGTTGTGCCCTGCCCAAGGTCAATTTTTAATGACATTTACAAGCTTTCTCCTGCCAATATGATGATTGTCAAGGACGGCCA
>JAHWHF010000008.1 GCA_019323415.1 Candidatus Woesearchaeota archaeon
AAAAAGAAATTCTTCTTTAAATCAGCAGAGGCAGTACAGTCAGTTGAGCTTGTTTTTGAGCCTTTGATAAAAGCAAAAATAAAGGCAGTTGAAAAAAAGTTCATGAGAAAAGAGATTGCAGAATACGATGCTGTATTTAATGGAAAGACAGGAGACATTATGCTGTTTTCAGGCAGCAAATTTAAGCAGCTTCCAGGGTTCTCATTCATTATCGAACTTACAGAAGCGCAGATACAGGCAATGAAAGCGCTCGCAGGCAAAAAGGAAATTGCAACAGGCGACCTTGCTCTTAAGCTTAAGCTGACATCAAGCGCAGTTAATAAGACGCTGAATGAACTGCTGAAGAAAAAATTGGTAAGCTATAACAGGAAAAAGAGCACATACTTCTGGTTCAGCCTTGCAAAGATAAGCGTGCCTGATTCTGTAAAGAAAATATCATGCGCAAAGCTTGAGCTCACAGACAAAGCAGAGAAGGCAAAGCCTGCAAAGCTCAACGTCTCGCTTAAAGACCTTTCAAGGGCAGTAAGGTCTTGGTTTGAGAATGCAGAGCTTGCAGAATCAGAGACAATATATTATCCTGTTTATGAGGCAAGGCTTGCAGGGGAAGCAAAGGCAAGAAAGATTTTCATAAGCGCAGTTACAGGTGATTTGCTTTGATACCAAAAGTGCGTGAGGACATATTGTATGTGCTTAATAAATCCCCGGCCGTCATGGACAATCCTGCAAAGCTTTCTGAGCTCAGCAACTATTCAATACATTCTGCTTCAATTTACCAGGATGCAGACTCTATTTCAATTGCAGTTGTTATGTATGCGCTGTCAAAGATGATTTCAAGGTATGAGCTCAGGAAGTTCAAGAGCTGGAAGATTTTCTATCCAAGAATTATCAAGGAAATTGGCGAGGCAAAGGCTGACCTTGAGAAAGAGAATTACCAGGGATTCAGGAGAAATGTAAAGGACATAATGGAGCTGCTTTCAAAGGCAGACAAAGACCTTAAGCTCTATATCCAAAGAGTTCTTGAAAAGGCAAAAATAAAGAAAGGAACAAACCTGTATGAAAGGGGGCTTTCTGTTGAGTCTGCTGCAAAGCTTATGGGCATTTCAGTATGGGAAATGATGAACTATATTGGAAAGACAAGGATAATTGACGAGTATGAGCTTGAGTCTGACGTCAAGTCAAAAATAGAGACTGCACGCCAGCTATTTGGTTTCAAATGAAATAATTCAAAATAAAATAAAAAATAAAACAAAACAAAATGAAAGCAATTGTTTTTGACACAGGCCCGCTGATATCACTCAGCGTGAACAGCCTATTGTGGATACTTTACCCGCTGAAGAAAAAGTTCGGCGGAAAGTTCATAATAACGCCAGAGGTAAAAAGAGAGCTTGTTGACAGGCCTATCAGGGGAAAAAAATACCAGTTTGAGGCATTAAGGATACATGACCTTCTGAATGAGAAAGTTTTTGAGATTCACGGCAGCAAGCAGGTTGCGCAAAGGGCAAAAGAGCTTATGGACACTGCAAACAGCTGCTTCAGCGTGCACGGCACAAACCTGAAGATTGTCCAGCTTGCTGAGATGGAGAGCATAGCTGCTGCGCTTGAGCTTAAAGCTGACGCGATTGTAATTGATGAAAGGACAACAAGGATGCTTATTGAAAGCCCTGGCGATATAGAGAACATACTTGAAAGGAAATTAAGCGAGGACGTGAAGGTTGACAGGGAAATGCTGAGGCGGTTTTCTGAAACTGTAAAAGACCTTAAGGTATTAAGGAGCACAGAGCTTGTTGTTGCAGCATACAGGCTGGGGCTTCTTGACAGGTATGTGACTGCAAACCAAAAGGTTGATAAAAGAATGAAGAATATCCTTCTTCAGTCAGTGCTTTGGGCGCTGAAGCTTTATGGCGCTGCCATATCATTTGAAGAAATCAAGCAGATAGTCAGGCTTGAAAAATAATATTCAATAAAGGATCAATAAAAAGAGGGGGGCTTTAAAATCGTTGCAGGACAGATAATATCAGGTGATTTTGGAAAAATTTTGGCCAGGCTTAAGTCTGACAAGGACATTGAGCTTGGCGAGCTTCTTGTAGCTGATGCAAAAGGGGAGAAAGTGCTTCTTCAGATTTATGACCTTGTATACGGCTCGCAGATTTCGCAGCAGAACCTTGAGCTTATTTCAGGGCTTGACATTGAAGAAAACGAGGACATTGATTTCATGGAGCCTCATCTCAGGAATTACAAGCTCGCTGTACTCAAAAGCCTTGCAGTGATTAACGGCGAGAATGCAAAGCTCTCAAAAGTCCTTCCTGGATTTTTTTCAAAAATAAGAGGAGTTACAAAAGACTACCTTGCTTTTCTTACAACTCCAAAAAATCCTTTGTTTGTAGGCAACCTGAGGTCAGGAAGCAAAGTTCTTGATGTTCCAATTTCACTTCCAGGCACTGATGTTCTCTCACACCATATACTTATTCCTGCAACAACAGGAAAAGGAAAAAGCAACCTGATATCTGTAATGCTTTGGGAGAACATGGGCAAGGATTATGCAGGCTTTCTTGTTTTAGACCCTCATGATGAATACTACGGCAGGACAAAGTTCGGGCTTAAGGACCATCCAAATTCAAAAATATCATATTACACACCAAATGATGTGCCTGTTGGCTGCAGCAGCCTTAAAATAAACATTTCACTGATAAGGCCGAGCCATTTCAACGGCGCAGTTAACTGGTCCGATGCGCAGAAAGAGGCTGTCTATGCTTATTACAAAAAATACGGCAAGGAATGGATAAAGGCAATACTTCTTGAGAAAGAAGCGCCTTCAGGATTCATCGAGGCAACTGTGAATGTTGTTAAAAGAAGGCTTACAAGCCTGCTTGACATAAATGTTTCAGAGAACAAGCTGATATGCAACGGCGTGTTTGATGCGCAGGCAGGAGAATCAACAATATCTGACATATGCGCTGACATTGAAAATTCAAAGACAGTAATTATTGACACAAGCTCTTTTTCAGGCGCTGTTGAAATACTGATAGGCTCAATGGTCGCGAGCTCAATATTCAGCAGGTACAGGAAATATATGTCAGAAGGCACATTGAAGCAGAAGCCTGTTATTTCAATTATACTTGAGGAAGCTCCGCGTGTTCTTGGAAAAGAAGTTCTTGAGGCAGGGCCTAATGTATTCTCAACAATTGCAAGGGAAGGAAGGAAGTTCAAGATAGGGCTTGTTGCAATAACACAGCTTCCAAGCTTAATACCAAGAAACATACTTGCAAACATGAATACAAAAATAATACTCGGCATAGAGATGGCCCCTGAAAGGCAGTCTGTAATAGACTCTGCAGGCCAGGACCTGAGCCAGGACTCAAGGTCAATAGCATCGCTTGACAAAGGCGAGGCAATTGTCAGCAGCAATTTTGCAAAGTTTGCAATGCCTGTTAAAATACCATTTTTTCCAGACTACAAAAAATTAATGGCGCAGAAAGCTGAAAACACTGAAAATAAGCAAAAAGTTAAAAAAGACTTCAGCAATCTTATGAGATGAGGTGATTATTTATGCCAAGAGTTGATGCTACAGCAGCTGAAAGGGATTTTCTAAAGTCAATAGGAGCAAAGTCTGTCAGGGAGATCGATTATGCAGCAATAGCAAGGGGATTAAAGCTATTGAGAGGAAAGTACAGGCAGGATTATATGAGGGAGTTTGAGCTTGGGCTTGAAGATGCATACAAGACAGGCAGAAAATCTTCATACAATGCTGCAGTTAAATCTTACAACATGATTGCTGAAATTCTGTATGACCTGAATGCAATACTTCCAAGTGAGGTTTCAAGCATAAGAAATACAGTAATGCAGTTCAGCAACATCTGGGACCAGGTATGGAAGCTTGTTGAAGGCACATTTTCAAAGGGCTTTTTCAAGGTAAAGGTGACAAGTGCAGGAGCAACATATTATGGAAGGCTTAAGAGCAGGGTTGATGCTGTAAGAAAGACATGGCGCAGCCTTGACATCTACATGAAAGTTGCCCAGAAGAAGATGGAAGCTCTTTCACAAGAAAAGCCTTTTGCAAAGGCAAAGGTTGCCTGATTTTTCTTTATTTTTCGCCTTTTTGGCATGGGGTTGACCCATCAAGGCGAAAGGTTTATTAATTGGTATCACTCAACGATGGTGATTTTGTGGGGGTTAAGTTTTAATGGAGAATTTTGAGAGCATTGGCGAACTAGAGCAGAAGCTTGCTGCCTGGAGAACAGCAGACAAGCAAACCAAAAACAGCGCAGAGGCAGAAGTCCATGCTCAATATCTAAGGATTCTTAATGATGTTGCAAGAAATGCAGTCGAGAGTGCACAGCCTGATGAAAATGGGCTTCCCGGAGAGCTGAGATTTTCAGATGGGGAAAAACTTTTTGTGAATTATGGATTCTTCTC
>JAHWHF010000135.1 GCA_019323415.1 Candidatus Woesearchaeota archaeon
AGTTCCACAAACATAGCATCCACCCACGCTGCCAGTTCTACAGGGGGGGTTTGCAGAAACAGTACCGACAAGAACAAGACTAAGAATTAGGGTCATTAATAAAATAAATTTTTTTCTCATGTCTAAAACCTCCTTGATTATTTAATTTCATCCAACCCGGAGAGCTCGTCGATATTTAAACTTTTTCTTTTAGTTATTTGTTTTTGGTGGGATGGTTGTATAGGCTCAAATTTTACACGCGTGAGACCTTGTTGCTTATTTAGAAGCAACACCTTTCTTTTTTCTTATAATCTCTACTCTTAAATAAGGAAAAAGCTTATAAATAACGTCTAATTCTAATATACTAGAAATCAGGGGGTATTATAATGAAACTTACTTTAGCTGAACCAAAATATCTTAAAGAGAGCATTAATGTCATTTCTGAGCTTGTTAACCAGGCAAGGTTTAAGGTTACAAAGGATGCAGTTGAGATGGTTGCAATGGACCCTGCAAATGTTGCAATGGTCATTTTCAAGCTACTTTCATCTGCTTTTGTTGAATATGATGTTGACAAGGAGACAGAGCTGGCAATCAGCCTTGACAACCTTAAGATGATAATGAGGAGAGTAACACCGAAAGACATGGTTACATTAGAGGTTGCAGATGCAAAGCTAAAAATCACGCTTAAAGGAGATTCAAAAAGGGTGTTTGACATACCTATTCTTGAGCCTGAGGATAAAGACCAGAAAATACCTGATCTTACATTCCCAGTATCAGTTTCGCTGCCTTCAACATCAATGGAGCAGGCAATTGACGATGCAGACCTTGTTGCAGAATCAGTGCTTTTGGCAGTTGATGCAAACAACTTTGTTGTTTCAGCAGAGGGCGACCTGAGCAAGGCAAGCATTGAGATCAAGAAGGACGATAATACAAAAATCACTGCAGACAGCAAAAAGAAGGTCAAGGCAAGATATTCAATTGAGTACCTTAAGAAGATTATTAGGGGTTCAAAGCTTGCAGATACTGCAGTTATAAGATTTAATGACGATTACCCATTAAAGGTAGAATACAAGGTAGTTGACAAGCTGCTTTTGGCATTCATACTTGCACCAAGGGTAGAAAACGACTGATTTCTTTTTATTTTTGGCTTGTTTTTTCAATAGTTCTTATTGCTTTAAATACCTCTAAAATCCATGAAGGGGGCCTAAAAACCCAATAAGCAGTAATCCAAGGCAGATATGGCTTTAAAACCGCAAATCCTTGCTAAAAAACCGCGAAATCCAAAAGTATTTAATTTGGATTGTCTGGATATGCCTTTGTATCCCGGTTATCGAGGGAAACTTAATTGAATACCACGGGGGTGCGAACATGGCAAGGCAAAAAAAGCAACAGAAACAGGAAGAATCAGACGAGGGTTAATTAAACTAAGCAAACTTTTGGCCTGCGCAGGCAATTAACTCTTTTTCTTTTTCTATTTAGCAACTTTAATATATAACCAATTCATATTTTTAAACAATGACTAGGTTAAAAAGGGTGGTAGGATTGGCAGGCCTGCTTGCAGCAGGCATAGGCACAATTCTTGGAGCACGCATATATGCTTTGGTCGGAAAGGCTGCAGCATTTTCAGGCAATTCGTTATGGATTGCATTTGTTATTTCTGCAGTTATTGCAATGTTTACAGGCTTAAGCTTTGCAGAGCTTTCTTCAAAATTTCCAAAGGCAGGAGGGCCTTATTATTATGCGTGGAGGATTTTTAACAGAAAAGTTGGTTTTTTTGTAGGTCTTGGAATGATTGTTGCAGGTATCCTTGTTTCAGTCACGCTTTGCCTTGCTTTTGGCGGTTATGTATCTTCACTTATTCCAGTGCCGGCAATTTTATCGGCAATTGCATTAATAGCAATAGTTGCAGCTATAAATTATCTTGGGGTAAAGGAAGCAATTGGCTTTAATTTTGTTGCAACGCTTATTGAGCTTGCAGGCCTTATAATAATCATAGCTTTGGGAGTTAAGTTTTTTGGCTCAGCCAACTATTTTGAATTTCCTTCAGACGGCTTTGTGGGCATACTTGGTGCAGTCGGTGTTATCTTTTTTGCATACCTTGGCTTTGAGGATGTTGTGAATCTTGCAGAAGAGACAAAACATGCGAAAAAGCTTGTTCCTCTTGCAGTTATTCTGTCTGTTGTTATTACAACGATAGTATACGTCCTTGTTGCAGTTGCAGCAGTTAGCGTAGTTCCTGCGGAAGTGCTTGCACAGAGTGATGCGCCTTTGACGCTCGTATTTAGGACAGCAACAAACATGCCTGCAGGGTACCTTTTTTCAGTTATTGCGCTCGTGTCAATTTTTAACACAATACTTTTGATGTTCCTTGCAACAACAAGAATAGTTTACTCGATGGGAAGAGACAAGGCTTTGCCCCGCATATTCAGCAAGCTTCACGAGAAAAGAAAAATACCGCACATATCCATTTTTGCATTAAGCGTTGTTGTATTTTTCCTTATCTTTATCAAGAACATAACGCTTGTTGCGCAGCTAACAGATATTGTAATCCTTGCAGTATTTGTAGTAATCAATCTTGCCGTAATAAAGCTAAGATATTCAGATATTGATGAGAAGGGCTTTACTATCCCATTTAATATTGGGAAATTCCCTTTAGTCCCATTTTTGGGCGTCCTTACTTCACTTGCGATACTTATTGTAACAGTACTTCATGTAGTTGGAATTTATTAAGGTGGTAAAATGCTTAAGGAATGGGCAAAGACATATTTTCTCAACAAAGATATCCTGAGAGGCAACAAGCCGACTGTTGAGGAAAAGCACGATTATATCCTTATAACAAACCAGGACAAAAGCCACGTCATCCTGATAGTAAAGGAGCAGGTTTCTGAGCTTTCTTCTGTAATGAAAAGGTTTCAAGAGCTTGAGAAAGAGCACAATGCTGAGAAGCTGACGCTTGTCCTTTACAACAAAAAAGAGAATGTTGACCTTATTGTGAAGTCTTGGGCCGAGCTCATTAAGAACCCAAAGCTGACTGTTGTGCTTGCAAACCCGCATACAAACAACAAATGGGTTCTTACTCCGCACATACACAACAAGATTGCAGATATAAAGAACCTGAAAAACGGCCTTCTTTCAATGTACGGCTCAGTAGAGCCTGTTTTTGATTAGTAAGATTTAAATAGAATTCTCGAGATGTTATTTTTAAATTACAAAATGAAAAAAAGAGGGTTATTGTGTTTTCTGTTAGTTTTATGTATTTTAATTATTGCCAATATTGCAAGCGCAGACACTCTTATCGAGACTGGATGGTACAGGAACGGCGATAGTGTTGTTGTTAACAAGCTTGTACTTACAATATATCTTAGCGAGACAAGGGAAAAGGTTCTGCTTTCATATGACTCAGAAATAAAGAGCCTGAAGCTTGGAACATGCATGATTGATGAGAACTTGAAAATATGCCTTGTTGATTTCAGGGACGGAGACGACCTTGCTGCAAACATAGACATTTATTCTGTAAAGCCTGAGTTGAGCATAACAAGGACATTCAATGCAACAGAATTCTTTATAGGAGACCATGTTGAGGCAGTTGTAAAGATAAAAAACCAGGGAACAAAAGAGGCAAGCGACGTTCTGTTTGAAGAGGTTTTTCCTTCAGGCATAGAAATATTTGACTCAGACGGAACAATAGTTAATAAGACTTCAACAAGATGGACAGGCGACATAGGCATTGGCAAAGAAGAGGAAATAAAGTATGAGTTCTTTGCAACACGCGAGCTTGATGCCCGTGAAAAGGCAACACTCACACACGATTCAACAACATATTTTTCAAAGACACAAAATCTTAAGGCAAAATCATGTTATGAGTATTCTGCAAGCTTTAACCTTACAAATGTTACTGTTGGAAGCACATTTGACTTCAACTTCACAATAGAGAACAAAATAAACAAAACTCTTGAGATTAACTATGTGAAGGCATATTTCCCTGATTCAGTTGATGTTAAAGGCGATATGTCTAAGGTGGGCAGCTTCTGGCAATGGTCAAAAAACATATCAGGCAATTCAAAAAGGGATTCTGAAAACTCGCTTATGCCAAAGAGGTCTTTCAGGCTCCAGTTCCCAATAAGGATAGGTGCAACATGCAAGGATATATTCTATGAAAAGGAATATTTTGAGGAATTTGAAGTGCAAAAGCCTTTGCTTGTTATAAGGACAAGCATTGATGACATAAACCAGACTGAATTTGGCTTTCATGAGCTTGAGCTTGATGAAGCATACCAGGATGATGTCATATTCAGGATACAGAAGCCCACAAAAGGCCTTGTTTACAGTAATGTAAATGTAACTGTTTCAACAGACTTGGATTTTGACAAAGGCAAGGAGCTGAATTTCTTTTTGGGAAAGCTTGAATCAATAGATAATGTCAAAACAGGAGAGGCAAGGATTATTGTGCCTTTGGTTGATTCAAAAAAAATATTTTTTATGAACATTACTGCATCATTTGAAACACAGTTCGGTGAGGTTGTTGTTCAGCAAAAGGATTATGAGATAACTGTCCAGCCAATTAGGAACATAAGGATAACCCATGAGTTCTCAAAAAGGAGCATTGAAGAGGGAAGCTACCAGAACATAACGGTCAAAGCTGAGAATCTGAGGGAAACAGACCTTAAGTCAGTAAGATTTGAAGATTACATTGTTTACGGGGACGTTTCAGAGAAATTAAAGTCAAGGACAATTGACATTGAAAAAGGACAGGAAAGATCTGTTTATGAATATAACATTGTTGTGCCAAGAGTGAGCAAGCCAACTTCAATAACCATTGAGACAAAAGTTGAGTATTCAGAGAATGGAAAAGAATACAGCTTCACAAAGTCAAGGACATTCTCAGCAGAACCTAAAAAGCTCGATATTAGTGTTGAGCCAAAGATTAAAGGAGACTCATTCACAGGAAAGGCATTTGACATTGAATATATTGTTGAGAATAATGAAGATGAAGAGCCAGCATACAACATTGTGCTTCATTTCCCTTTGCAGCAGGACACTGATGTTATAGGTTTAGAGAACTTTACAATAAATGAGCTTTC
>JAHWHF010000009.1 GCA_019323415.1 Candidatus Woesearchaeota archaeon
ACAACTCATTGAACAACAAAAATGTAAATCTTGAGATAACTTCTCCTGCTCCAGTTTCAAATTCATTATTGGTTGTCTCGCCTCCAAAAGTTCAAGAAGGAAAAAATGTCAATATTAATGGGTATAATTTTTCAATTAACAGCACAGTTGAAATACTAATTAAAGATGAAAATGGAACAACAGTATTTGGCATTAACATTACAACAGATCTCAACGGGGATTTCAATTACGCCTTTAATTCAAGCACATTAGGCACCGGAAATTATACAATATTTGCAAATGACTTGGCCAATCCTTTGAATGACAAGAGCGTTAGTCTTGAAATTATTAAAAAAGCCGCTCCGGGTAAGGGCGGCCCAGGAGGCACTGGATGCGCAAGAGACTGGGAATGCGAGCCATGGAGCAAATGCGACTTTTCTGGAATAAAATACAGGAAATGCGTTGACCTGAAAAAATGCAATGCTTTATGGGAAATTGAAGAGTCAGAAAAATGCACTGCTGCTGAGCTTTGCGATAACGGCTTATGGGATTCTGGTGAACAAGGAATTGACTGCGGAGGCGCCTGCCCAGCATGCTCTAAAGGCCAGCTTGTTGACCAAGGAGGCCTTCAGGAAGAAGGCGTAAAAGCAGGAGAAGAAGGTGTTGGTGTTGCAGGCGAGGAAGAGGAAGCGCCAGTACAGCTGCCATTTGGTGTTGGAGTTCAGAGATGCCCTGTACTTGGCTGGCCATGGTGGCTATTGTATTTGCTTGTAGTCATGTTGACAGGAATAAACTCATACAGGCACAGATGCTTCAAAATTATCAGCAAATGGAAAGATGAGATAGAAAGAATAAGAAATATTTATGGCGTGCTTGTTGTTGCAAACGCACTTTTGGTTATAATCATACTGCTTGACTTGTACTGCTGGTTCAGATGGTACATATTCCTGCTGCTTATACCTCCAGTTGCATTGCTTGTTATAATGATAAATGAGCTTAAGAGAAAACAATGCAAGCCAATAATTCTACAGCAGCAAAGGCCTGCCAAAACTGTTAAAAATAAGCCAGTTAAGAAGAAAGCAAAGCGAAAAGCTAAAAGAAAATAATTCTTGATTATTCTATAACATAAGTGTTGCCATCAGCAACAACCATGCCCGCTTCATTGTTCTCGCCAACAACAAGCACAAGCTGCATTGGGTTGACTTCATCGAAAGGTATATCAACCTGCTTTTGCTGGCCATTCTCAAGCTGCGTCAGCTCAACAACCTGCTTTTCCTCATTGAAAAGGTCAAACCTCCCTTTGCTTGAAATCTCGCATGCGCTAACCAAAAGAAGCATTATGATTAAGCCGAATATGTATTTCTTCATTTTTTCCTCACCAAAACTGCTACAAGCAATACAATGCCTACTGCAACAATAATGCCTATTGTTGAGAATTCAGGCACGCCTTCATCAATATTCTTTATCTGCTCATAAAGAAGCTCGAATCCTGGGCCAATAACAAACAAGTCAGTCAGGCTGCTTACAGGATGAACCTTTTCACCTTCTTTGTCAAATATAAGGAATACTTGTGAATAAAATGCGGGCTCAGACCATGTAAGATGAAGGTAATTTCCAATATCATCGCATACAAATGTCTGCTCAACCTCATTTGGAGGGTTTGGGCCGTCGCCCGGGTAAACAGTCACTACAAATCCTGCAGGGCACCATTTGTATGACTCGACAACTGCGTCACAAAAAAATTCAGGATACTGGTCATAGCCAGGCAATACATCCTGAAAGCAGTTCATGTTAAAATCAAGCCTTTCATACAAAGGCAGGCTCAATGAGCTGCCGACTGGAGGAAAATCCTCACAGCTGTAAAATGAGCTGTCGCATTTGAAGCTCTGTACATTAACAGTGAATGCACTCGCACCTATAGAACAAACCAAAATAAATGCAAATAGCAATATCACCTTTTTCATACGATAAAAAAATGGAATATAGTATATAAACTTTTCTTAAGATAAGTTTTATAAATATAAGAGCTATATTAAAACAAAACGAGGGTGATGAATGGAAAATTTCATGCAGAATAAGGCAGAATACGTTGTTCTTACATTAAGTGTTGTTGTTTTCTCAATATTGCTTGTTTTTGCTGCCAAAGATGCTTATACAGGCTATTCGATTGCGGAGAGCATAACAGAGAATGTAACAGAATGCGTTCTTTCTGGCATTGAAAAAGCGCCTGATGAGGCTTACACAAATGATGCATTTGCAGAGCCGGATGAAGATGACAAGCCAGACAAGCATGAGGATGATGACTGCTATATTATTCCAGACTATGATGATAACTCTACAAGCGATGAAGTGACTGCAAAAGTCCATGAAAGCGATGACTGGTATGCAAAGCAGCAGGCAATGAACAAGAACCCAAAATACCTTTACCTTTTCTGGTCGAACAATGTTTCAGATTTTGAATCAGTCAACTCAGTTATATTCACAGTTGAGCACAAGGAATTTTATGTCAATACAACTGTCGAGATCTTTGATGACAACAACTGGACATTTGTATGCGACCTTCCTGACAGCGAAAATGATACTATCCATTCATGCGACATCTCTGAATTTATTGACAGCCCTGAAAAGGCGAGCGATGTAAAGATAAGGCTGAAGATACAAAGGATAAAGGAATGCAAGCAGTGCAGGATAGAGGTTGACTGGGCTATGCTTGACATGCTATATTGCTATTTCCCTGAAATTGATACAGACGGCGACGGCGTAAATGATGATGAGGACAACTGCCCTGATATCTATAATCCTGACCAGAACGATACTGACTTAGACGGCATAGGAGATTTATGCGATGAAGATTTCAACCAAACAACAAATCAGACAGGCCAGACAGATAATAGCTTAACTCCTGGCGTTTATCTTTCTGCAAGCTCAGTTTTACAAG
>JAHWHF010000136.1 GCA_019323415.1 Candidatus Woesearchaeota archaeon
ATTGCTGAAGAGCTCGAGCTTCAGGATGAAGAGATTGAATACATAAAGAAATATATTGAATAGCTGCCCTCTTCTACTCATGAGTCATATATATCTATTGATGAAGAAGCATATACTGTTGTGAAGCCGCATGTGCCTTTTGCAATAATAGGTGCATATTTTATCATTGTGACTGAGTTGTCCTCGTCAACAATATTCTTCTTGCCAAGGTTGAAAATAAACTGGTCTGCCTCTGACGGCGCAAGCTCAAGGTCAAACTTGTTGTCTATTTTCTTGCCAACGTCGTTATAGACCTGTATCTGTACATCTGTTATGTTGACATGGCCCGAATTGCTGAAAACAACTTTGATAGATGCATTGCCGCCGTCTGTATAGCTCATCCTTGCATATGAAAGCTTTGTATTTGAGCAGTCCTGCGTATATACAACAGGCTCGCTTGCATTTATAGCATCATCAGCAGTTGAATTTTCTTCAGTTGTGTTTATGCCTTCTGCAATGTCTTCAACTGCATTCTCATCAGAATCGTCAAGCACAACCTGCTCCGGCTGCTGTTGCTGCTGCCTCTCCTGTACTGCCTCGTCAATGTCGCAGAAAAAGTCACTGTCAGCGTCAATGCAGCACTTGTCTCCAACCATAACCTTTGGCTGCTCGCACTTGCTGCAGCCTATAACAAACAGAAAAATTACAAGCATTGACAAAATTATCAGCTTTCTCATCATAACCTCTTTTAGAAACACAAAATCAAGTTCTTATATAAATATTTCTAATAAGAAAAATCAACCCAATGATTAATTTGTTGTAAGCTCGCCGCAAGGCTCTCCTGCAATTACAAATTTGCCAAGCGCCTGGTACACATCTTTAAGAACCTGAAGCCTTGCCTGATTTATCTTTTCAATGTTAGGTGTTATTGGGCCCTGCTTCATTTCAGTTTCAACTGCCTGTATTGTTTCTTCAAACTCAGAAAGGTTGCCCATTGTCAGGCAAAGGTGCAGGCCCTCTCTCTGGCCCCTTAGCTTTTGGTACTCGTCATCAGGCTGTTTCTGCGCGTACTGCTTGAGCTGCTTCTGGACAGGAATTATCTTTCTTCTTACAAGCTCTCTCCTGAATGCCCTGGCTGAATCATCAAATCTTGTGTCAAGCCTGCCGAGCAGTTCAGACGGGCACCTGTTGAAATATGCCCCTCTGTCAAATCCATTACTGTCTTTGTTGTACATAATTCTATTACTGCTGGAAGGGGGTATATAAAGCTTAAGAAACGCTTAAAAAGGGATTTTATCACAAAAATTTAAATAGAATAGCTCAATTTTGGCTTCTGATGGTAAAAAATATTGAGGAGATAGCAGTATTCTGCAAAAAGAAAGGCTTTGTTTATCCTAGCTCTCTAATTTACGGCGGATTTTCAGGCTTCTGGGACTACGGCCCTTTGGGTGTTGAGCTTTTCAACAGCATAAAAGCGCACTGGTGGAAATTCTTTGTCCAGGACAGGGAGGAAATGGTTGGCCTTGATGCAAGCGTAATATCACATCCAAAAACATGGGTTGCTTCAGGCCATGTGGCAAGCTTCAGCGATGTTTCTGTGAAGTGCAAAAAATGCAAAAAACAAAGCCACCTTGACAGGGCAGACCTTGGAAAAGTAAAATGCGAGTTCTGCGGCGGCGAGCTTGATGAAAGCACTGCAAAAGACCTCAACCTGTTGTTCAAGACAACAGTCGGCCCTTCAGACGGCGTTGATGCATATATGAGGGGAGAGACTGCACAGGGAATATTTCTTGATTTCAAGCTCATTGCAGATACTGCAAGAGTAAAGCTTCCTTTTGGTGTCGCGCAGATAGGAAAATGCTTCAGGAATGAGATCGCTCCAAGGGATTTTCTTTTCAGGAGCAGGGAATTCACAATAGGTGAGTTTGAGTTCTTTATACACCCTGACCAGAAAAAATGCGCATTGCTTGACAAAGAGCACATTGATGTTGAGCTGAGGCTTCTTGATGCTGAAACACAGGTAGCAGGAAAAGATGACCTGAAAAAGACAACAATAGGCAAGATGCTCAAAGAAGAAAGGCTTGGCGAATGGCATGCATACTGGCTTGCAGAGCAAATGCTTTGGTTTAAAGGGCTTGGCCTTGACATGAGCAAGATAAAAATAAGGGAGCACAAGAAAACAGAACTGTCACATTATTCATCTGCAACATTTGACCTTGATTATGAATATCCATTTGGCTCAAAAGAAATAGCAGGAAATGCAAACAGGGGCCAGTATGACCTTGGCCAGCACATGAAGGTCAGCAAAGAAAAGCTTGAGATTTTTGATGAGGCCACTAAATCAAAAATTGTTCCAAGGGTTATTGAGCCTACATTTGGAATGGACAGGGTATTTCTTGCAGCATTGATAGGTGCGTACAATGATGACAAGGAAAGGGGGAACATAGTATTGAAGCTTCCTGCAAACATTGCTCCTGTTAAAGTTGGAGTGTTCTCGCTTGTGAACAAGCTTAATGACCAGGCAAGGGATGTTTATAATTTTTTAAGAAAGGACTTTACATGCCAGTTTGATTCTTCAGGAAGCATTGGAAGAAGGTATGCAAGGGCGGATGAAATTGGTGTGCCTTATTGTGTTACTCTTGACTTTGATTCAGAAAAAAATAAAGATGTTACAATAAGGGACAGGGATTCAACAGAGCAGGTAAGGATAAAGATAGACGAGCTCAAGGAAAAGCTGGCAAAACTTATTTCTGGCCAGATAAAATTCAAAGATTTGGCAAAAAAATAAAACCGAATGATTTAAATACAGATTATTATCTTTTGCAAAAAAGGTGATGTTAATGAATGTAAGTGATTTGAAACCAAAGCAGGGCAAAGTTGACATTGTCCTGGAAGTAGTAGAAAAAGGAGAGCCAAAAGAATTTTCAAAATTCGGCTCATCAGGAAGAGTGTGCAATGCAAAAGGAAAAGATGAGACTGGAGAGATTTCAGTCACGCTTTGGAATGAGCAGATTGACCAGGTCAATGTAGGCGACAAGGTCCATATTACAAACGGTTATGTTTCTGAGTATCAGGGAGAGATGCAGCTTTCAACAGGCAAGTTCGGCCAGCTCAAGGTTCTTGGAAAAGACGAGGCTGCAAAGGCAAAGGCCCCATCTGACGAAGACGATGATGATGAGATAATGGGCGTGCCTGACGATTCTGACATTGAGCCGAGCGAAGACGACATGGAAGAGCTCGACGAAGACGGCGACCTTGAAGAGGAATTTGTCGAATAGATTTTTGCTCATGGGACTGTAGCTCAGCCTGGGAGAGCGCTACGCTGAAGACGTAGATGTCCGGGATTCAAATTCCCGCAGTCCCATTTTTCTACTCTATTATCAAAAACTTTATATACCAAATATGTATACTGGGTTATGTGAGAAATTCTGTGGGGTTCTGAGGGTAGAAGATAGCATGATCCCAAATTTTTTTGGAAAAAGCAAGGAGGTGCAAAAAGATGGTTGACGTTGTTACAGTTGTCGTTGGTGTAGTTGGCCTAGTGGTTGGCTATGTTGTTGGCAACAAAGTTAAGAAATAAACTTTTAGCATCACAATTATTTATTTTTCTTTTTTTAATTCTTCACAAATTTTATATACTCTGAGCAACAAGACAATGCCATGGATGCAAAAATACTCCAGGAGATAGGCCTGACAAAAACAGAGGCAGAGGTTTTCTGGGCACTGCTGCAGCTCGGCCCTGCGCTTGCCACAACAATATCAAGAAAAGCAGGCATACACAGGAGAAGCGTTTATGACACTCTTGACAGGCTTATTGAGAAAGGCCTTGTATCATACATAATAAGCAACAACAAGAGGCTTTACCAGGCTTCAAACCCTGAAAAGCTTCTTGACCTTGTTAAGGAGAAAGAGCAGCTTGTCAGCGATATACTTCCTGAGCTAAAGGCGCAGTACGGCTTCTCAAAGGAAAAGGAAGAGACAAACTTCTACAAAGGGAAAGAAGGAGTCAAATATATTTTTGATGACTTGATTAAGACAGGCGAGACAGTGCTTGTCATAGGCGCAAGCCCGAATGCAGATGAGATAGTCAAATACTATTTCCCGAAGTATGACAAGAAAAGGGTTGCTGAGAAAATAAAAGTCAGGCTTTTGTTTGATGAGTCTGCAAGGCCTGTTACAGGCATACCCCTTTCTGAAATAAGGTATCTTCCAAAAGGATATGGCTCGAATGCAGCAACAAATGTATACAAGGACAAGGTTGCAATAATTCTTTGGAGCGAAATGCCGCTTGCAATTTTAATCAAGAACAGCGAGATTGCAAAATCATATAATGCTTATTTTGAACTTCTCTGGAAAATTGCCAAGAAATAATAAAAATGTACAAATTAAAACAATTGCCTGAAGATTTTATTGTAAAAGAGATTTTTTCTCCAAAGCTGTATGACAAAGGCGAATACGTATATGTGCTGCTTACCAAAAAAAACTACAATACGCTTGATGCAATCAAAGCTATAAGCAAAAAGCTTAACATTGTGATGAAAAGCTTTGGCTTTGCAGGCTCAAAAGACAGGAATGCAGTAACAACACAAGTCATTTCAATAAGAACAAGCGAAGCGAAGCAGAAGCTGCTTGAAAAAATCGCATTAAATGACATAAGCATTGAAGTTCTTGGGCAGTCTGACAAGCCTGTCTCTCTTGGAGACCATGAAGGCAATGAGTTTATCATTACTGTAAGGAATATAGACAGCATCCCGAACATAAATCCGAAGTTCATAAACTATTTTGGCGAGCAGAGGTTTGGAAAAAACAATATTGAGATTGGAAAAGCAATGCTCAAAAGGGAATGGAAAAAGGCAGTTGAGCTTATAGATGACAAAAATGTAAAAGATTATTTTGAAAAAAACCCGACAGACCCTATTGGCGCAATAAAAATACTGCCAGGCAAGCTAATCTCGATGTACATACATGCATACCAGTCAGACATATGGAATAAAGTTGCCGGCCAGGTTGACTGTGATGAATTCTCAACGCCTGGCTTTGGAATAGAAGAAACAGATGAAAAAGCAGATTCATTAACACAAGAGTTTCTTGAAAAAGACGGAATAGATGAAAGAGCATTCATTATAAGAGAAATACAGGGAATAAACAGCGAAGGAAAAGTAAGAAAAAGAATAGCCAAAGCTGAAAACCTTAAGATTGTTTCAGAATCAGAAGATGAGCTCAACAAAGGCAAAAAGAAAATAATTATCCAGTTCTCTCTTGGAAAAGGAAGCTATGCAACAGAATTTGTAAAGCAGTCATTTACATGATCTTTGAAATGCTGGCGTGTTTTTTTGTCAAATGCAACCTTCATCAAGCTGTAAAGCCTTGACTTCTGCCCGAATATTTTTTCCCTGTAATACCCCATATCAAGAATCTTTCTGACTTCATCATCTCCAATATACTTTCTCTCGCCGTTTTCCATTAAAAAGAATTTCTTTTCTCCAGGGTCATAGCCTGCATAGCCTTTCACTGTCTGTATGCTCATAATAGTCTCATCCTGCTTGGCCTTGAAATGCCTTATTATCTGCTTGTCCTCTTTCATAAGCTCTGTATCTGACATGTTCTCCAAATTGGACCTTACATTTATTGCCTTGATGTAATATTTCAGGTCAAACCTTAGTTTTGCAGCATCTTCAACATAACTGCAAAGCTGAGAATATGCCTCTTCTCTATCATTGAAAAGGCCTTCAATAAAATCCCTAATAACAATAGTCTCAATATTTGTCCTGCCGTGCTTTGAATTGCCGTAATCAAGCTTTTCCCTTTCTTTTTTGCTTGGTATCTGTATTCCTGATGCAAATATAATGCCGTTCTGCTCATAGATAACCCTTCTCTCTTCAACAGAAATCAGGTTTACTTCTCCAATAGATGTGTAGCCTCTTGAAACAAGCCCATGCCCATCAGCATTATGCATAAACAAAAGGCTGTTTGAGAAATTTGCAACAGATTTTGCATCAATGCCTAAAACAAGCTCTTTTAACATTGAGTGCATTGCTTTTCTGACATCTTCATGGCTCTTATTGTATTTTTCATTGAAATTAAAGGCATTGTTTGAAGCAGCTTCATGGCAGTCAGACATAACTTCAGCAGTGTAGCTGTCCATTATCTGGCTGTACATCACTTTCTCAACAATGTTTGAAGCTTCTTTTATTCTTGAGAGGTGCACGCGCTTAACGCTGTCTTTCTGGTGCACACTGTCTGCAATTAAATAAAAAGGCATATGAAATAATTACAGGCCCTTGAACAGGCCTTTTTTCGCCTTAAGCCCGGGAATAGCTGCTTTGAGCAATTTTTTTCTTTCATTGTCGAGCTTGAACTTTGAATATCTTTTTTTCTCAAGAGGGTGCATAAGCTGGTGCTTTAGCCTGAAATGTTTCCTTGCAGCATAATTGTTCGTAAGCTTTGTTTTTGTGTCGTTGAATGCAGAAAAAAGCTCAGACTGCGTTGCTCTTGCAATGTTAACCATAATAGGCACAAAGAATTTTGTTAATTCATAATGCGCAATAGTATCCTCATAATTGTATTTTGTGATTGCGATTGCATCTTCAACGCTTCCTGCCAAAGCCCTTTCAGCAGCCTCGTCAAGCTGCTCATGCGTGTGCGTCTTTACAAAATGTATGTTAACTTGGTCTGAAAAATAATCGATAAGCTCTGCTATTGTCTCAAGCTTTGCATCTGCAAGAAACATCTGGAGATAATTTCTTGCTATAAGCATTGTGTCGAGATCTGCAGATGTATTGTTTCTCCATCTTTCAAAAATCCCTATCCTTGTGCCTGTCTTGAATGCAGGAGAATTGTCAGAGCCAGGCATGAAAATCATATCCCCTTTCCTGTCAAGCCTGTCATAATCAAAACCCAAGATATTCTGGCCGCCTATAACTGCTAAATCTTTTTCAGCCATCAGCCTGCCAAGCCCGTTCCTTACTATAGTGTCATTGTCGCATTTGACATACTTTGCAATCCTTCCTGAATTTGATACAAATTCATCCTGAGGAATATCAAAAACACCATAAATTACATCGCATTTGTCTGAAACAAAAGCTGCAAGATACATTAATGGGTTTGCAGTCCACCAATATGCAAGCTCTATATCCAATGAGCCTATTGTCAGCATTTCTTCAAGTTTCATTTTCAAACGTTATTCCATTGTATGAGTTAAGATGTATTTTGAGTGTAAGGAATTCTATTTCAGAATAGTTTTCTTTGTCAAGACGCTGAAGCCAGACATCTGTCTGTTCTCTTGTCTGTTCAGCCAGGTCAATCTTGTATTTCAAATTCATGCCATCAACTATTATATCGCCAGGTTTTTTCAGTAATTTCAATATGTCCTTGTGGCTTTTTCCCTGCAGCCTCATTGGGAACAAAATCTTTTCATATACTCTTCTTAACTCCCTGTGGACCTGCTGCTGGTTCATGAAGCATCTAAGAAGAGTATCATCAAACTCCAGCGGAAAAAAAGGAAAATTTGCAACAGCCCTCAAATAATCAGCATTGCTTGCCTTGTGAAAACAGCCGGGGTAATGCCTTTCAAGAAAATGCTCAAGCCCGTCGCCCCTAAGCTCAATAACAAAATTATGCCTTCCGCTTTTCTTGTGGCCTGCTTCAACTGGCTGTTCGCATTTTGCAATCAGCTCCGATATCTTATCGTCTGCCTCATGCCTTGTCTCTGACATGAATTTTCTTGTAGAAATATGTTTGATTGGCACTTTTACGTAGACAGGCCCAATACTGCCTATCTCGCTTCTCATGTAAAGCTCAAACCTGCCAGGCAATGGCCTGCACTTTATAACATACCCCCTCATATAGGCAATTTATAGAAACTTATTTAAATAACTATCGTTGAATAGTTACAAATGTCGTATATTCATACTGGAAGGCGGCTTTCAGACCCTTTGAAAAATGCAAGATTGTTCTATGTTCTTGAGCCCTTTCTGCCTGAAGATATTGACTTTGGCCAGCACAACAGGACAGAGATGGAGCATATTCTTGAGCTTACAAAAGAATGGAAAGACCACAAGAATGTTGTTGCAAACCTTATACTTTACAGGACTTACCATGAAAAGCTGCTTAGGGAGCTTGAAAGGTTAAAGGGCAGAAATATAATATTTATTCCTGGATGATCAATAGACAAGACAGTTGTTAAAGGAGCTTATTCGCCAAACACCATATTTGAAGATGTTTTTTCTGACAGGTTCAGGCTTTCTGACGAGATTATCAAAAGCTGCGTAAAGCTTAACCAAGAGCATGGCTGGGATTTGTTTGATGAGTTTCATTACATTCCTGTTTCGCCTGTTGTGCTTCCTTTCCATGTAACAAGGGAGTTCAGCGCAATGCATTCTCTTGAAGATGTTGTTGATGAAACAAACAACGGGATGGAGCTTTCAGGCAATAATGCAAGAATGGGTGCAACAGAAAAAACATTAGAAGGCGGCTTCAAGCTTGGCACTTCATTGTTTTCAGACCTTCTTTTTGACAGCAAAAGGGCTGTTGTTGTATACGGAAAGAAAATTAAAAAGCATGTTGATGACTTCAGGAAAGGGGCAAAGCATATTGACAAAAAAGATACTGAAGAATTGCATAGGCTGTTTGGAACAGAGGAGCATGTTCGTGCAGCAACGCATAATGATGTTGACCAGCTTATAAGAAACCATTGCTATTTCAATTCATATATTATGGCTTTGGCAATGGACACTATATGCGATGTTCTTGGTGTCCAAAAGCCTGTTGTTTTCAGCAGGAAAACATGCTATGCTTTTAGGGACATTATGTCAAAGCTTCCAAGGATAGGGGGCAGGCAATTGGACAACTGGGGCAAAGGCATAAGCTCGCAGAACAAGCAGACAATGCTTGGAGAATGCGACAGTTTTTCGCTTGGAAAATTAAGGGGAAGGCTTCTTAACCATTTTATAGAATTAAGGGAAAAAGGGCAGGCAGCTGAAAGAAAATATGAAGCGCCTTCTGTGAAAAGGCCAAAAATTGAAGTTGAGCTTGAGACAAGGCCGTGGATATGCAAAAAATATCCTTATTACAGGTGCGAATATGCTGAAGCATGCGATAATATGGAGCAGGCTTCAAAGCCGTACTGCATTGATGATTTTGTAAAGAACAGGTTTACAAGAGCTGATGTTGAAAAGCTTGTCCAGCAGCTCGGCCTTGAAGCTGATGTTGATGAATTATTTGATGACCTGAGGTTTAAAAGAATAAAAGTAAAAGGCGCTTCAAGGGCGGCAAATGAAGAAGAGCTTCTCAGGCAGGATTGCTTTGATGAAGGATATTCATTCGGCAATATTGAGCTTGACAGGAAAATGCTCAACAGCTGCCCTGATTTTGATATATACTTGTTTTTGGGCGGCAGGATTCACACAAGAAGCTGGATAGAGTTCAGGGGCAAGAAAAGGCTGAAGCCGCTGCCTGTTGCTGACAGGGACTCTGCTTACCAGATAAGGGGAAGCGAGTTTGCAAACAAATGCCATATCGCAAGGCTGATTTCTAAAATGGACAATTCAAAATTTCCAAAGCATGTTCTTGAGAACAGGTATGCTGTTGTAGGAACAACAAGGCACAAGATGGCAAACCAGAGGCCTTGGCTTGAATATATGGGCAGGGGAGAGATGCACATGGCGCAGTACTGCGAAAAGCAGGTTGTGTACAGGCATGAGACAGGCATCACTGTCAAAGGCCATTCAGACAGCTTCTTCACATTGCTTGGGCCTGAAGGATGCGACTTGTTCATTGCAGACTACAAAAGGGCAAAAAAAGGTGCTTATGAAAAGCCCGCATATATTCTTCAGCTGCTTCTTTATGCAAAAGGAGCTGAGCAGGCTTTGGGAAGAAAGTTTGAAGGCTATGTCCTTAACCTCATAAAAAGGTTTTTCCACGGCCAGCCAGGAGAGGACAATTTCCCAGAATATTCATTGATATATGTTCCAGCTGGCGGTGAAAGTGAGATCAGCCTGAATGAGTTCACATTAAACAAAGGCAGGGTTACACAATCAAGGCTTTACGGCATTGATGATTTGCTTATGAGCAGCTATGAAATACAGAAAATGCTTTTGGAGAGCAAAGAATTCTTTTTTGAGTATGCATCAAAGATGGCGCATAAAAGGCAGTGCAGGAATACAGATGCCATGCCTGATTTCCAGGACTGCTTCTGCGTTGAAGAATGCAAGATGCTCAAGCAGGCAATGCGCGATAATGAAGACTTAAGAAAATATTTCCTTGAAGGAGTTGATATGTCAATTACTCCTTG
>JAHWHF010000137.1 GCA_019323415.1 Candidatus Woesearchaeota archaeon
AGGAAGCTGCCTGATGCAAGGCGAAAGCTTGAGATCCCTGAGGCGATTGATGTGACTGAGATGATAGTTAATGTTTACAGGCAGGTAAAGGACTGGTTTGGCCAGGGCAACAAACGGCTCACTTTCAAGCAGCTGATACCTGCAGAGGACAGGGAAAGCAAGGTTTTCACATTTGTGCCCCTGCTCCATCTTGAGAATGAGCGCAGGGTAAAGCTTATGCAAAAGCAGCATTTTGGCGAGATTGAGATTGAGATGCTGAGAATGCAGGCATTCAAACAGGCTCCTGCAGCACAGGCCCCTGAAGCTGATAAAAACCCAAAAGTTTAAAAACACCCCCTTTTTTCTCGATAATTCATATGGCTAAAGAAACAGTGGAATCACTTGTACCAGGGGGTAAGGCAACAGCAGCACCGCCATTAGGTCCTGCGCTAGGCCCATTAAAGGTAAATATTGGTGAAGTAGTCAAAGCCATAAATGAAAAGACAAAGGGATTTGACGGCATGCAGGTTCCAGTCAAGGTTATTGTTGATACTGATACTAAGGCATTCGAGATTGAGGTTGGAACACCTCCTGCTTCTGTTTTAATCAAGAAAGAGGCTAATATTGAGAAAGGGGCAAGCAACCCAAAGATGGACAAGGTTGCAGACCTTAGGATAGAGCAGGTCATAAAGATTGCAAAGATGAAAGAGGGCAATCTTGCAGGAAAAGACCTTAAGGCAAAGATCAAGGAAGTCATAGGCACATGCAACAGCCTTGGCGTTATGGTTGAAGGAGTTCCTGCAAAAGAGGCTATTCAGCAGGTTAATGCAGGAGCATTTGATGCAGAAATCAAGTCAGGAAAGACAGAGCTTAGCGCTGACGAGCTTAAAGAGCTTGAAGAGGAAAGGAAGAAGCTTGAAGAAGAGGCAAAGCAGAGGAGAGAGCAGTTCATGGCTCAAGCTAAGAAGATTATTACAGAGAATGCTGGCAAAGAGCCTGGAAAGATTAAAGCTGCATTGACAGAAGCAAAGCTTCCAGTCAGCATAATTGAAGCTGCATTGACAGAAGCAGGCATAACAACTGCAGCAGCTGCAGCAGCTGCAGCAGGAAAGCCAGGCGCAGAAGCTCCAAAGAAATGAATTTTCTGAGAATTGTTAAGATAAGCAGACCATTGGGCTGGGTTATTGCAGTCGCAGTTTATTTTGTTGGCCTAGTTTTATCAAAATCACACATGGGCCTGCTGCAGTTTTTGCAAATTTTAACTCTTACTCTGCCATTTTGTTTTTTTCTTTATGGGATAAATGATATTTATGACTATGATTCTGATAAGATTAATCCGCGAAAAGGCAATTATATTTATGGCGCGAAGATTAAAAAAAATGAAATCCCTGTAATTAAATCGCTTGCATGGATTTTTGTTTTGCCCTTTGTCATCGTTGCTTCTTTTATAAATTTTTATAACCTGTTATATGCATTGATTCTTGTACTTGTTGCTTATTTTTATTCCGCACCGCCTTTACGTTTTAAGGAAATACCTTTTGTTGAAACAATATCAAATAGTTTTATTTTATATCTGGTTGTGGTGTTGGGCTATACTAATAGCGCAGTCCCTTGGCAATTGCCATACCAAGTATATTTTTTTCTGCTTGTAGCCACAGGATTCAATGCATACCACACAATTGTTGACTTTGATTCTGACTTGAAAGCAGGCCATAAGACTTTTGGAACACGCTTCGGAAAAAGGGCAACAGCAGGATTTTCATTTTTGTGCTGTTTGATTGCATTTTTTTATGCGCATTTTGAGAGTTTAGAATTCCGTGCGATTGTATTTTTTGCAACACTGTTGTCTTTAATGACTGTAATTCAGCCCAAGATTGCAAAATGGGTGATGCCTGTAGGGTTTAGCACTATTGTTGTTTTGGTTGTGTCTTGGATAATTAGAACTTATATGCTAATATGATTATTTCCCAAACCTTCTGTTTCTTTGGCTGTATTCTTTCAAAGCTTTGTCAAAATCATCTTTTCCAAACTCAGGCCAGTTTTTTTCAGAGAAATAAAGCTCAGCATAGCTGCTCTGCCAGAGCATAAAGCCTGATGTCCTTTTCTCACCGCTTGTCCTTAT
>JAHWHF010000138.1 GCA_019323415.1 Candidatus Woesearchaeota archaeon
AAATTTGTAAACATATCTATTGACGGGAACGAATATGAGTTTGACACAACTGCCAAGAACAGGATACAGCTGCTGTTTTATGAAAAAACAGGCGAGGACATAAGGATAAGGCAGGTAATCTAATGAACAAAAAAGGCTTGGAAGTTTGGATTTCATGGATTCTTTTAGTTGGGCTGACAGTTGCTTTGGGTGTTGTGATGTATTCATGGTATATCTCAACAACAGAGTCAACAATTGAAAGCCTGCAATATGTCTATGACAGGTCGGAATGCAACAATGTTGCCATATTGCTTGAGGCGTGCAGCCAAGCGCAACATTTAAATATCAACATCACAAATAAACTCTACACAAATGTAGATGAAGTTATATTCAGGATACATTACACTGAGCTTGATTTTGACTCTGTAAACAGGTCGGCAAGGATCAAGCCGGGCCAGAAAGAGGATTTCAGGATTCCCATTGATTCAGGGAAAACTGTTTCAGAGGTTGAGGCATTGCCTGTGATTTCATCCGGAAATTTCAGGATAATATGCAGCTCAAGGCTGGCGCGTGTTGATAGTATAGCTACATGTTAAAAAAAGAAGGTGATAGCAAGATGATGAATAAAAAAGCAGTTTCTCCGTTGATAGCTACAGTATTGCTTATTGCATTTGCAGTTGCGCTCGGCGCAATAGTCATGAACTGGGGCGAGTCCTTTGTCAGGGAGACACAGGAGACAGCAGAAGAGGCTTCTGAAGGAAGGCTAGACTGCACACTTGCAGTTGATTTTGAAGTTATTAATGCAAGATACACAGAAGATGATACAGATGAGACTGCAAATGTTACTATCTTAGTTAGGAATGCTGGCGATCAAGAAATTGCTGAATTTGTTGCACAGGTCTTTACAAACAGCGTAAGGGGCGGCAGAGGCAATATTACTCAAACATTAGAATCACTTGATGTTGCAACACTGGAAATAGAAATAGATGTTGATTGGGATAAATTTGATACAGGTCTTCTTGATCCATTAGATGATATCAATATAACTGAAGTTAGGATTATACCAAAGATTGATACTGGTGCGCCTACTGGACCTGTTGCATGTACAAATAAGTATGAACGAATTTTGGCTGATGACCTTGTGATGGTCAACAACCCATAATTTTCATTTTAACAAAGAGGTGATAGGGCTGTGGTGCGCTTGATTAATGATAGAAAGGCTGTTTCTCCATTTATCAGTATAATATTAATCGTTGCACTTGCAGTTATTGTTGCAGGCATTGTCATAACATGGACAACACAGTTTGAGCAAGAGACAAGGGGAAGGACAGAGTCTGAGATAAGGAAGACAGTAGACTGCGGCATATCAACAGGCCTTGGGGTATGGAGAGACATGTCAGGCGCGCAGAGGATATGTTTGAATACAACATCACAGTCGCTTACATTTGTGCTTGAGAACAAGGAGAGGCTAAGGATAGAGGATGTCAATGTGAATATAATCATGAAGTCAAGAGCATCAACAAACCAGACAGGCACAAGCATTGTTCCGGGCGGGCTTGTTGTAGGGAACATATACATAGGCACATCAAGCACAGCAGACATACAGTTAGTAATATTTATTCCCGCAATCCAGATGGGCGATTCAATACTCTGGTGCTCAGACAACAAGATAACAGTGGAGGGTTCAGCTATTGGCGCATGCTAAAAAAGGCACAATATGGATTTCAGCAACATTGTATACTTTGATTGTCATTGTTGCGATTGTGCTTGTGCTTACTGCAATACTCCCCTTGATTGAGAAAATGAAGGAAAGGGCTGTTTTCACAAAAACAAAAGACGATCTTTTGAACATAGACAACACAATTGTTGGTGTTGCGACAGAAGGCCCTGGCTCGCAGAGGGTTCTGCCTTTGCAGGTCCAGGACGGGTTTATGAAAGTTGAGGATGGGGAGCTGTATTGGGAAATGCTTACAACATCTGATGTTGTTTCACCCAGGACAAAGCTTGAGATAGGCCACCTCTACATTGAGTCAAATGCAGATGTCAATGCTTACGTGGTTGGCACCAAGACAATAATCAACAATTCAAGGCTTTATGTTGAGTTTGACAATAATGCAACAAACATCAACAATGTAATAACTGTCATGAAAAACGAGAACGGCAACAGCCTTCCAGGAAGCTTTGACTTTAAAATAAACGGCAATTCATTGCCTGCAGTGCAGTCAACAAGCATAGACAATGAAGGAACAAAGCTGGGAAGCGCAACATTTATAGCTAAAATTAACTCAACATTAAAAATAAAGTTCACTTTAGAAGGAGGAGCAGATTATCTGGCAGTAAATGCAGATACTGATTGAAAAATGGCGGTAGATGAACAGGAAGAGCAGGACTTGATATTGCCCTACACAAGGGATGATGATTATGAGCCTAATGACTTTAGTCACAAGGCAAAAAAGCTATTGAGAAAGCTCAAGGAAAAGACAGACCAGTCAATTGATGAAAGGGAGGAGAAAAGAAAAGTAAAGCCTCCAAAGCTTGAGACAGAAGAGGACAAAAAGAAAAAATACAAGAACGATATGCAGCAGGCAAAAGATATGCTTGGCGACCTTATAGGTGAGAAGCCTGAAGACAATGTAAAGATTGTAAAGCCAGAGCCTGCAAAAAAAGAAAAGCAGAAAAAAGAAAAGCCTGCAGATGACAATATAGGCAAGGCAAAACAGCTTCTTGAGCTGCACAAAAAGCAGAAAGAAAAGGATCTTACTGTCAAACAAAGGCTTGAGCAGGAGCAGTCTCTTTTAATTGAAGATGAGCCAACAAAGCCGTTGCCTGAGCTTAAGCCAACACTTAAAGAGCCAAAACAAAAAGAACCTGAGCTTGTAAAGCCAGAGCCTGTCAAGTCACTTCCCCCAATGAAGCCGCAGCTTTATGAGCCTGAATTCAAGCAAAAGCCTTCATTGCTGCAAAGGGCAAGGCATTTTATAAAAGAGGTTGCACTTGAAAGAGGCCAGCCTCACAAGGCTATTTTTACAGAGCCAAAGACGCCTGCTCCAAGCGGGCCTGAAAGGATTCTAAGGCTGGATGGAGAAAAGTTCAAGGCGCCAGAGCCTGTCAAGAAAGAGGCAAAAGGATTTTTCAAGCCAAAAAAAAAAGAGCCAGAGCTTATAAGCCCTGAAAAGCCTGAGCCTGAAAAGGAAAAGCCTAAGGCTGAGCCAAAGCCAATGCCAGCTCCAGCGCCTGTGAAAGAAGAAAAAGCTGAAGAGCACATAACAGAAGGCCCTGAATTTAATATTGATTTAAGGCCAAAGCTTATAGAGCTTCCTGAGATGAAGGATATGAAAAACCTGAACATAAAATATCCGTTGATAGCTCCTTATGCTTATGCGCATATTTTCTGGGATGATGAAAGCAATGAGCTTGTTTATTTTGTTGAAGAGCCTGAGCTTACAGACAAGGATAAAGAGCTTCTAACTACAATAAAAAAAGGAATAGAAGAGATGCTCACTGTATCTTTCACAAAGCTTTCTCCTTCAAAGCTGATAAAATATATTGAGGAAAATGTAAAGGCTCTGCTTGAAGAGCTTGCAGTACCTGTTCCGAAAGAGACTTACCTCAAGCTAATGTATTATGTTTACAGGGATTTCATAGGCCTGAATGAGATTGAGCCTTTGCTAAGGGACTATTACATTGAAGATATTGAGTGCAACGGAATGGGCTACCCAATCTATATTGTACACAGAAAATATGAAAACATAAGGACAAACATAATCTATCAGGACATGGAGGCGCTTGCAGACTTTGTTGAAAAGCTTGCGCAGAAAACAGGAAGATATGTCTCATATGCAAACCCTTTGCTTGACGGCGCCCTGCCTGACGGTTCAAGGGTTAATGCAACATACACAAAAGACATTACAACAAGAGGGCCCACATTTACAATAAGAAAATTCACAAAAGAGCCGTGGACAGCTATTCATCTAATAGGATACGGCACAGCATCGCCTGAGATGATGGCTTACCTGTGGATTGCAATACAGCACAGGTTCAACGTAATGGTTATAGGAGAGACTGCTTCAGGAAAAACAACTTTCCTTAACACAATTGTGCATTTTATACCTCCAAAATCAAGGATAGTTTCTATTGAAGATACAAGGGAGCTTAATCTTGCGCACAGCAACTGGCTCCCAAGCGTGTCAAGGGCAGGGTTTGGAATGCCAACGCTTGCAGGCGGTGAAAGGTACGGCGAAGTAAGCCTGTTCGACCTTTTGAAAGAGACTTTCAGGCAGAACCCTGATTATGTCATAGTCGGCGAGGCAAGAGGGGCTGAGGCATCAGTCCTGTTCCAGGGAATGGCTTCAGGCCACCCGAGCTTTTCAACATTCCATGCAGGAAGCGTTGAGACATTTGTAAGAAGGCTTGAGACTCCGCCTATAAATTTGTCGCCTTCACTTGTAGAGGTTCTTGACATAATATGCATTTGCACGCATGTGAAGACAAGGGACCTTAACATAAGGAGGATTAAGGCAATAGAAGAGGTTGAGGAGATATCAGATGACTGGTCAAAGTCAAAAATCAACCACAGGTACACATGGCTTCCTTCATCAGACAAGTTCACAGCTTCAAAAGAAAACATTATTTTTGAGAAAATTTCAAAGAACACAGGAATACCTGTTGCAAAGCTTGAGGCTGAGCTGAAGACAAGGACAAAGCTTCTTGAGGCAATGCACAAGGCTAATGTCTTTAATTTCAAGGATGTTGCCCAGATAATAACTGACTATTATGAGGATCCTGACAGTGTGCTGAAGAAATTTGGGGTTAAGTAAATGGATTTAGCTGATTTGAGGGTGAATATAGAGAAAACAAAAGGCGCTATAGATTTTTATGAAGAGCTTCTTTCATCTGACATAAAAGATGAGGAAATTCTCAGGCAGAAACTGCTTCTTGTCAAGGGCGAGATACTCAAGCTTACAATGAGGACAGAGCATATTGTTAAAGCCCTCCAGTATAAATTCAAAAGATAAAATGAAAGAGATTGACAGTATTTTCGAGCTGGTTAACGAACTTGAGAAATTGCTTAGCTTTAGGAATGGGCTTATTGTAAAAGTCAAGGAGCTTGACAGGGAATACCAGACAAAAAAGTATGATTATTTTGAGTACAAAAAAAGGCTGTTGAAGTTATTGAAAGACAGGGCTCTTGAAGACTGGGTTTCTTATTTTGATTCGCAGATATTTGACCTGCTTGAGAAAATAAAGATACTCAACACAAGCATTTTCTATCAGGTGTACAAGGGAAAGCTTCCTGAAAAGCGCGCAAAGCCAGTTCCTGCTGTTCAAGAGCCGGTTTATGTGCAAAAGCCTGCTCCTAAGCCGGCTGCAAAGCCAGCAGCTAAGCTGGCAAAGCCCTTGCCTCCAAAGCCTGTTATCGAGATAAAGCATGAGGCAGAGCGTGTTGTTGAAAAGCCTGCAATTGAAGTTCCAAGAAAGCCAGAGCCAAGGCCTGATATTGTTGAGATTTCAGGCAAAGCAATAGAGGTAACTGAAAAGCCAAGAGCTGCAAAGCCTTTGCGCGTGCAAAAGCCAGATGCAGCTGAAGTTGAGGAGCTTAAGGCAAAAGTTGAGAAAGGGGCAAAGCCTGAATTTACTGCAAAAGAGCTTGCAAAGCGCGCTGAAAGCATGGAAAAGATTGGCGCTGTTGAAAAAGGCCTTAAGATGTACAAGCCTTCCCTTGTCGGCACAATTGCAAACAAATATTTCAGGAAGATTGGCGATTATATGACTGCAAAATATCCTGACTCATTCTCAAGGCTGTTCAAGGCACTAAGGTACGCAAACATGAAAGTGCTTTCAAACACTTATGTTGACATTATACTTTTGGTAACATGGCTTGTTTTCATGTTCAGCTTTCTTATAATTTTTCTGATAGGCTTTGTAAACCCGAATGTATTCACATTGTTCATCAGGCCTTTGGTCATTGCATTGCTTCTTTCAGTAATCGCATTCATTGTTGCTTATGCTTATCCTTACATAAAGGCAGACCAGAGAAGAAAGCTGATTGAGGCAAACCTTCCTTTTGCAATAAACCACATGGCAGCTGTTGCAACATCAGGCCTTCCTCCTTTCATGATGTTCAAGATAGTCTCGCAGTCAAAGGAATACAGCGAGATTGGCGTTGAGCTTAAGAGGCTGGTTGAGTATATTGACTTTTTCGGATATGACCTTACAACAGCAATGCAGGTTGTATCAAACTCATCCCCTTCAAGGGAGTTCAAGGAATTTTTGGACGGCGCAATAGCAACACTCACTTCAGGCGGGGATTTTGACTATTTCCTTAAGGAAAAGTCAGACCAGGCAATGTTTGCATACAGGCTAAGGAAAGAAAAATATAACGAGACTATATCAACATACTCAGACATTTACATGGGCGTCATGATTGTTGCCCCAGTATTTTTCATTGCAATATTAAGTTTGGTCAGCATACTTGGAGGCACTATACTTGGCCTTAACGTCAACACAATAGTTGTGTTTGGCACATATGCTTTAATACCAATGCTGAATATTTTATTTTTATTATACCTTGAGGTGACGCAGCCAGTTGACTAAAGAAAAAAAATCAAAGCTGAAAATGTATTTTTCATCATTGTCATTGCTCCATTTCCTGGGCATGGGCGCAGGAGTGCTTGTATTGCTGCTTGACCTTGCATCATTCAGGGGAACAAGATGGTTCATACCTTTGCTTGTGCTTGCACTTACTGTATTATCTTTGCCTTTCTGGCTTGACTTTTTTTTGTACAAGAAAAGGCAGAGGGAGCTTGAGACATATTTCCCTGACTTTGTTGGGGATTTGGTTAATACTGTCAAGTCAGGCGTGCCTATATCGCAGGGCATTATACAGATTTCAGACAGGGACTACGGCGCATTGTCTGCGCATGTAAAAAAGCTTGCAAGGCAGATTGAATGGGCAGTTCCTTTGCACAAGGCTTTGACATATTTTGCAGACAGGATAAAGAACCCTTTGATTTCAAGGACAATAAGCACTGTTATTGAGGCAGAGAAGTCAGGCGGAAACATTGAGGATGTTCTAAGAGGAATTACAACATCGCTTATTGAGATTAAGGAATTAAAAGACAGGAGAAGGGCTTTGATACATTCACAGGTCATACAAAGCTATGTTATTTTTGCAGTTTTCCTTATAGTCATGATATTTATTGAGAATTCGCTTGTGCCTTACCTTGCAAGAATACAGGGCGGAACACTTGGAGGGGCTTTTGGAGGAGGAGGCCAGCAGATATCAACTTTAGTTCAGGAAGTTAAGTTCTCATTTGCATCTGTAGGCGATTTCTTCAGCTCACTTATCCAGTATCTAATACATCTTGAAGGAATATTTACAATGCTTGCAGTTATACAAGGCTTGTTTGCAGGATTAGTTGTTGGAAAGCTCTCAGAAGGAGAGGTAACAGCCGGCTTAAAGCACAGCCTTATACTTGCAACAGCTGCATTGTTTGTTATGACTTTATTTTAATTCTTCTTCAATCCTTAGAAGCTCGTTAAGCTTTGCAATCCTTTCGCCGCCCACTATTCCGCATTTGATTATAGGGCAGCTCCATGCAACAGCAAGATGGGCTATTGTTGTGTCAAGAGTCTCTCCTGACCTGTGAGATATGACTGGGACAATATTATTGTCAAGGCACATATCAATGACCTGCTTTGTCTTTACTAATGAGCCTATCTGGTTTGGCTTAACAATTATTGCAGATACAGATTTCATGTCAATTGCCTTCTGCAGCCTTGCAGGGTTTGTTGTTGTAAGGTCGTCGCCGCATATAAGGCAGTTAGGCGTCCTTTCATTTATTTCTGCAAAGCCCTTGAAATCATTCTCCTCAAGAGGGTCCTCAACATACTTCAGGTTGTATTTCTCTATAATGTCAACAACAAAGTCAATCTGCTCCTGCCTGCTCAATGACTTTTTCAGTGTTGTTGGCGCGAACTTCCTGTAGCTGTACTTTCCTGACTTGAAGAATTCGCTTGAAGCCATATCAAGCCCAAGGCTTATCTCGAAATTGATTTTTTTTGAGAATGACTTTACAACCTTGTAAAGCGTCTCAAGGACTTCAAGGTTTGTTATGTTAGGCGCCCATGCGCCCTCATCTGTCTTTCCGCCTGTGAAATGCGGGTCTTTCTCCTGAAGCACTTTTTTCATATGATGGTAAATGTGCGCATTATCAATCAGTGCATGGCTGTATCTTCTTGCCTGCAATGACAATAGCAAAAATTCCTGTATGTCTGTTGAATTGTCTCCTGCATGCGCTCCTCCTCCAACGCAGTTGCCCATTGGCCTTGGAAGTGTAGTGTTTTTTGAAAGGAATTTGTACAACGGCCTGTTTGCATGCTGCGCCATTGCATTCAGCAAAGCATATTCTGTTGCTATTACTAATGAGCCTCCTATTTTTTTCCATTGCTCTGACTTGTCATATGTCTGGCAGAGTGCCTCAAACTTGTGCAAAGACGCAAAGCCGTCAAATGCCTTTCCTTTCATCTGCGGAGCCAGAACCTTGTTTACAAACCTTACAGCATCATCAACACCATGCGGAAAGGTTGTTGCTTCAGCGCTTCCTGTGCTTGCTCCTGCAGGCGCCCCTCCTGTTGCGCCATTAATTTCAACTTCTATTGTATCATTTCCCCTGCTGTCCAGGACTTTTCTTGCCTTTACCTCTTTTATTTTCATGTTATCCTCCTTAAAGCATCAAGATTGAATTCAAGCGAGAGCTTAAGGTTGTCCTCAAACCCTGCATTTGCCTCCAACTGCGCCAGGTTTATGTCAATTGTTTTTTCAATATCATGCAACGGCTTTGACTTAAGCTTTTTCAGGTAGCTGCCTGGAACAGATTTCATGAACCATCCGTTAAGCCTCAGGAACACATCTGTTGCTATGAAAGCAGTTATGAGGTTTCCTGACTCAAAAGGCTGGTTTACAGCAATATTCCTTAGAAGTACAGCTGCCTTGAATGTCACATCCTCTTTGCCTGTCCTTAAATACGCAAGAGTCATGCCCAAAACCTGCGGCTTTGCAACATGTGCTGTTATTTCAAGCTTTTTTGCAACAATCCTGTGTATATGCTGCATTTGTGTTGCTGTCAGAACTTCTATGCTTACCACCTCTTGTTCTGGGTTAGGATTTTTATTAATAAATGTTGTGGTAAAACTTAATATATTTGAAGGTTTAGGCGCCATATGGTGGGGGTAATGGACGCTATAGAATCAAGCATAGACCTGAAATCAATGGGCCTTGAGGTTATTGCTGCTGAAGAGTTTTTCAGGCTTAAAGACAAAGTTGCAGCCAGCGCAGGAGCGCTTGCTGATGTGTTTGCAAGAATCCGCACGCCTTTAAGGTTCAGCTCTTATGAAGAGGCTATTCTTGAGTTTTTCAAGCATGAAAATGCATACAGGCTCAGTGTTTTTAACAAGGACAAGAAGCCTAAGCCTGGCTGGGAGCAGCTTCCAGTCAAGTATGTCTATGCAGGTGATGAGGAAAGACTTGCAAAATTGTACGGCCACATTGCGCGCACAGACAAGATGAAGCATGAAAAGCCTTATTTTGAGCTGAAGTTCGGCCTTGATTATACATACCACGCAAATGACCTTATACGTGTGAACTTCAAAGAATTCGGCAATGAGATAATTGGCTATGAGATGCGCTTCCCATATTTTCTTTCACAATGGCTTGAGTTCAGCGAGTTCATGAGGGACTTTGAATGGTGCAGGGCATTGTGGGCCCCTGAGTGATTAACCAGGAATGTCTCTGTAATTCAGCACTTTGATGTCGTCTGCGATTCGGGGGCAGGCTGTGTTTACCCATGCCTGGACAAAGTTGAAGTTCTCCATTTGCGTGTAATCTATTGTGCTTGCTGCAAAGAAATAAAATGTCTTTTCTGGAAACCTTTTTTTCAGCTCTTCTGCCCAGTCCATATGGCACTGGCCCTGCTTTACAGAGATAATGACACCAATATCATTTGATGAATAGAACTTTGCAAGCATGCCTTTAATCTTTCTTTCTTCAATAACAAGCTGCTCTCCATTTGACAAAAAAACAGGCGTTCCAATATGCAATAATTCAATTGGATGGAACCTGCCTGAGCCAATATACAGGAAAGCATCAACTTTGTCTTTGTATTTTTCAGCTATAATTGCATCACAGCCAAGTATCTTGCCAATAACAATGCATTCCTTGCCCTTGGAATCCAAATATTCCTTAACCCTTGGCAGGTCATCAACATACTGGACTGTTGTAACCAAGCCCAGCTTTTTTGGCATCTTATCAAGATTAGCCAATTCTTTCAAATCATACTTTTTCTTTACAGGTATAAACATTATTTCCATTTTACATGAAGTTTGTAAGGTCCATTGAAGTTGTCTTCTGCATCTTCCTTTCCTTTTCCTTAAGCTCTTCAACCTCTTTTTTAATTTTTTCTTCTTTTGCCTCTTCCTTTTTTTCAGCGTCTGACTTGAACTTTGCCTGTGCTTGTATCTTTGGCTTTATTTCAAGCACATTTTCAGCCTCTGTTTTTAATTCTTTTGCATTTTTCAGCTTTTCCTTAAGCTCTTCAAGAGTATTGTCTGCAACTTTATGCGCTTCATCAAACAATTTATCCCCTATTTCATCCTCTTTCTCAAGTATACCCATTATTTCTTTGCTCTTTTCAATAACTTCAGAAGGCAGCCCAGCCAGCCGCGCAACCTGTATGCCGTAGCTTTTGTCTGTCCCTCCTTCAACCATCTTCCTTAAAAAAATAAGCTCGTCCTTTACTTCCTTTATTGCAATATTATAGTTTTTTATGAAATCAAATTTCTCAGCCAATTTATTCAACTGGTGGTAATGTTTTGCAAACAAAACACGCGCATGGACTTTTTCATACAAATATTCTGCAACAGCCCATGCAATTGATATGCCATCATATGTTGAAGTGCCTCTGCCAATCTCATCCAAAATAACAAGTCTTCTTTCAGTTGCATTATTCAATATGTTTGCAGTCTCTGTCATCTCAACCATGAATGTTGACTGCCCCATTGTCAGGTCATCATATGCACGTACTCTTGTGAAAATCCTGTCAACAACACCTATCTTTGCAGAACTGGCAGGAACAAAGCTTCCTGTCTGTGACAAAAGCTGTATAAGCGCAACCTGCCTCATGAAGCTTGACTTTCCAGCCATGTTCGGGCCTGTAATTATAATCAAGCGCTCTTTCATGTCAAGCCTTGCATCATTAGGGATATAAGGCTCTGTCTGGATCTGCTCAATAACAGCATGCCTTGCATCTTTAATGTCAAGCACAGGCTCATTTGCAAGCTCAGGCTTTGCATAATTGTTCTGCACAGCGCATATTGCAAAAGAGTTAAGCACATCAAGCATTGAAACATTGTTTCCTATCTCCTGTATATCTTTAATCTTTAATGACATCTGCCCAAGCACATTCTGGAAAATCTCATATTCAAGCACATTAATCTTGTCCTCTGCACCGAATATTGCCATCTCTTTTTCCTTTAGCTCAGGAGTAATATACCGCTCGGCATTGACAAGAGTCTGCTTTCTTATGTAATATGCAGGAACAGTGTTTGCATATTTTTTTGTAACCTCAACATAATACCCGTGCGCCCTGTTAAATGCAACCCTTAAAGTAGGTATGCCTGTCTTTGCTTTTTCCTTTGCTTCAAGCTCAGCTATCCATTCTTTTCCGCCGTGCGCAATCTTCCTTAACTCATCAAGCTCTTTGCTGTAGCCTTTTCTTATCATGCCTCCTTCTGTTATTTTTGCGCTTGGGCTGTCCATTATTGCATCTTCAATCAGCTTAATTTCAGATTCCATGTTCTTCATTTCAAGAACTTGCTTAAACAGCTGGCTTTCAAAATCAGAAATCTGCGCTTTTATTTCAGGTATTTTCTTTAAAGACTCTTTCAAAGAAACCAAATCGCGCGCATTTGCAGTATTGTTTGATATTTTTGTAATCAATCTTTCAACATCCTGCACATTGGAAAGAATTTCTTTCAGCTCTTCCCTTACCAATGTATTTCTTGCAAGCTCTCCAACAGCATCCAGTCTTTCATTTATTTTCTCAACGCTAAGCATAGGATTAAGAATCCATTTCTTAAGCATTCTTGAGCCCATGCTTGTTGATGTCATGTCAATTGTCTCAACCAAACTGCCTCGCGAGCTTCCATCGCGTATGTTTGAAATAATCTCAAGGTTCCTTATAGTGCTCCTGTCAAGAATCATATAGTTTTTAGGCCTGAACAAAGAAAGTTTTGTAACCTGCTTAGTGCTTCCTTTTTGAGTTTCATTGAGGTATCTAAGCAAAGCACCAGCTGCGATTACAGCACTTTCTTTGTCTTCTAGACCATACCCTTCTAAATTAAGGACATT
>JAHWHF010000139.1 GCA_019323415.1 Candidatus Woesearchaeota archaeon
AGCTTTGCAAAAGGCCTTTTCAAGGATGACGAGTGCGTTGAGTCATGGAAAGAGCTCAGGGATGCAAGGACAAATGCTTTCAAGCTGGCATACCAGTCTGAAACAGGATTTGACAACATAGGAAGATTATGCAGGCAGATTGAAATATGCTATCCTGACAAATACATAAGCGAGTTTGTTGACAAAAAAGCCAGCTGCAGGTGTGTTGAGGACAGCTATTATACAAGCAAAATAAATGACAGGAATTACTGGCCAATATATGCAAGAATAGTTCTTATCGAGTATGTTGAGAACTGCGTTCCTGCTGAAAACAAAAAATCAAAATTGCTTGAGTTTGATGATTTTGTCGCAGGCTCAATGTGCCGCTACCCAATAATATCTGATGCGGCAAAATTAAAATGCGATGAATATTTGATGGCAATAGCAGATGCAAAGTTTGCGCTTGCAGAGGCAGAAATAGACCCACTAAAGCAAGATAGATTATATCATGATGCAATGCTTTCGTATTCAGATGTCGTTAAGCCTTATCCTTATGATGTAAATGCCCATTGGGGATATGTCAAGGCCACAACAAGGACAGGCTCAACAGTTTCACGCTTAAACTCATTGTCGCACATTTCTGCCTATGAAAAAGAAATAGGTATAGCAACTGCAGATGACATGAGGATGTATGTTGCATATTTGTATGTTGATGATGATATCGTTTATGTATTGATTGCTTCAACAGTCGAAGAGGTTGCCGACAGGTACATTGAGCTGAACACCCCAATACAAAAATCAGGCGTTGAAGCAACTGCATACCTTGCATACGGTTCAATAAAGCACTTCCCAAATGCAGAGAATGAGAAAAAATACAAAGACAGGCTGTTTAATGTATTAAAGGCGCGTGTCGATTACCCTGGGGCAGAAGACGGGCTTTTGCTTGTTGCAGACGCATATAAGGGCGTGAACAAGAAAAGCGATGCAAAAGCATTGTATGAGCAGATGCTGGCAATATACCAGCAGCAGAATATGGAAAGCAAGGCAGACAAAGTCTGCGCCAAGCTTATCGAGCTCGAGCCAGGCTATTGCCCTTCAACAAGCATATGCTGCAAATAAGAATAACATTTATATATCTTAAACAGGTTTAATAAACAAAACGAGGTGAAAATTATGAATAAAAAAGCACAAGGACTTTCTGTGTCAACAATTGTTATTGCAGCACTGGCTGTGCTTGTACTTGTAGTTCTGGCAGTCATCTTTGCAGGAAGAATAGGAGTCTTCACAAAGGAAGTAACTGTCAGCTGTGCAGCGCAGGGCGGAATATGCAAGGCAACATGCGACCAGACAACAGAAGTTCAGGTATTCAGGACGCCTGACAACGCAGAGATAACCTGCCCAAACGAGAATGCCGCGAAATGCTGCATGACAAAGACAATAGCAGAGCAAAGGGGCTTTAAATAAATTTTATTTTTTAATTTAAAACTTTCAAAATAAAAATTTTGAAATTTTTAAAATCAGAGATTTTAAAATGAAAAAAAAAGCCCAGGGAATTTCTGTTGAGACTATGGTAATTGTTGCATTAGCTGTGCTTGTTCTTGTTGTTGTTGCTATTTTCTTTGTGCAGAGGATAGGCAAAGGCGAAAGCCAGATTGATGTTGTCACAAACCCAATTACATACAAGGCAGCATGCCTTTCAAAGTACCAGAGCGATACAAAAGGTTATCAGGATTGTGTAGATAAGTGCGAGAAAGCTGCAAAAGAAGGCACCACGAGCCCTGCCGAATGCAAGCTTCCTGAAAAGAAGTAACCTTTAAATACACTTTATTTCTATTGTTTTCATATGAATAAAAGAGGGATTACTCTGAGTGAATTAGTTGTTCTTCTGGCAGTTGTTGTTCCTTTAATCATACTTGTAGGCTTAATTGTATCAACGCTTTTCACAGGCTCAAAGCTTGACCAAGGCACTGTTATAAGCATAAGGGGCTTTAAGGAAGCTGTAAAAGGCCTTGAGGAAAACAAGAAAATAGACGGCAAAGAGGCAAATGAGTGCTATATAGCATATTCTGTGCAGGATGATGAGGTTTTTGCAGGCTTTAACAAAGTACAGGCTCCAATTAAAGATGAAAAGGGAAACATTCTTAACAAGCCCGATATCTGCAGAAAATATTCCTGCATTGCATTGTGCAATGTAGGCAATTTCTGGGACTGGAACAATGACGATGCTGATGCAGAGGACTGCACAGGAAAGAAAAGGATTGCATACTACAATTTTGAAAAAGTTGACAATTTTATATTAAAAAAAGACGGCAAAAGCATGAACCTTATGCTATATTCAAATCTTATGACATTTGATTATATCAAAATAAAGAAAATACCAAAAGCAGAGGGAAGGATAGATGTTGAGGTTGAACAATATATTCAAGGGGGCAGCGTAAAGCCTTGCGCAATGCTATCATGAACAAAAAAGGCGTACAGATTCTTAGCGAGCAGATGTTTATACTTTTTGAGCTTATTGTAGTTGCGCTTATCACTCTTGCATTCATGACATATGTATTCAGCTACTCTGCTCCTGAGAACTTCCAGGTAAAATGGATTGCAAACGACCTTGCGCTTATGACAGAGTCAGCAGCATCGTCTCCCGGCATAATTGTTTATGAATATCTGGTTGCCAAAGAGATAAAAGACAAGTTCATTGCATTTGAGATGCAGGCAAGGAACTCACAGTCAACAGCATCTTTCTATAGCGAGAGCAAGAAAGGATTTGTTGAGGTGACTGTGCTGCACACTTTTTCAAAGCTTGCAGAGCTTTCAGAGGCAAGCACAAAAGACAAGCTTTATTTTTCAAGATACGGAAAAATGTTCTTAGCATCAAACACTACAGCAGCATTAAACATGAAAGAGCTTGACTGCAATGCAATGATGCATGAAACTACATCTTCAAGGGCAAAGAAAAAAATAATGTTTACAGGAAATGAAGATTACATAGGCCAGTTCCAATCAGGCATAGGTGTGAATTTTATTTTAGGAAAGCCTGAAGACACAGATATCGACATTATAATCGACATAACATGCGGAAGCCCTTCAATTATAATCAATAACCCTTCAGCTGAAAGCCAGAAGCTTGCATGCCTGCTTGCTTCAAAGCTTGCTGA
>JAHWHF010000140.1 GCA_019323415.1 Candidatus Woesearchaeota archaeon
CTCCGCCCTGCTTATTTCCTGCATCTGCCTTTTTATTTCAAGCCTTTCCGCCTCAACAGGCTGCTGGGCAACTGTTTCGGTTTCAGTAAGCTCTTTTTTAACCAAAGAAGGAGTATTTTTCTTGGCTTCTGCAACAAAATGGGCTAAAGGCATGCTTAATTAATATCTAAAGTGCTTAAAAAGTCTTTCGCTTCACTGAAACATTGTTCATGAAAGCAAAGTCGTGGGCATGAAGTGGAAAATTGGGAAAACTTTTCTCAGCCAGGCTATTTTTTTTCAATCCTTATCATCAAATCAACATATTCGCTGAACCCAAACCGTTTGTTCAGAGTTTTTGTTGAAACCTTTATGCCTGGCCTTTTCTTAAGGCTTGCAACAAACACCCTGGCTTCGCTCGGCTCAAAGTTTGTGCGGTTCTCTTTTGGCACAATTGCAATTATTGTGTGCAAAACCCCCCCTCTCCTGAGGAGACCTATTGACTTTGAAAGGCTTTTTTTGAGAAGCTGCTTTGGCAGGTAATAATCTTCACCATAGCAGTCATAGATTACGTTGTATTTCGTGCTGTGCTTTGCAGTAATGCCTACTTTTTGCATAACCCTGTTTATAAATTCACTGTTTGTCCTCTCAACAGTCTTTGAAAGTGTGAGGGCAGTGCCATCAATTTTCCCGGGGGACATTGCAACTATTTCAGCAAGCATCCTGCCAGTGCCTGCACCCTTGTCAAGCACAGCTATCTTGCCTCTGGCTTCCTTCAACCTGACTTTTAGATCCTTGATAAGGCGCTCGCTAAAGGGGGCTTTTGAAAGACTTCGGTTAAGGTTATATGGCAGCCCGTCAATATTTCGGTCGCGGGTTCTAATGTGCGATATTGAGTTAAATAGCAGCTTTCTTTGTTTAGAGTTGTTCAGCCTTTTCTTCATACTAGATATTCTTTGTCTTCAAATTTAATTCTTATGCCAAAGCTATGACTAAACAGAAAGCTATTTAAAGCTGCATAAGCTTATTCTGTAAAAACGGTTTTTGTGGTAAAAATGAAGCAAGCGGTCTTTCTTGTAAAAAGCATTGTACAGCGCTGGAGGCCCCCTTTTGGCAAGGAAATAATGGACATGGAACTGTCAGTGAAAGAGGGCGACCACTTTGACAACATGGAGAAGGAAGGCCCGATATTCAGGCTGTTAAAGTGCGATGGGGACAAGGCACTGGTTGAATTCAGCGACAAGTTCACGCTCAAAGGCCATCTGCACCCAAGGAACAGGCAGATCTGGATTGAAAAAGAGGAGCCTGTGAGCTTTACCTATTTGTGGGGTGAAGACGGAATAACTAAAAGCCTCAAACTGAAGGAAATAGCAGAGGAACAGGAAGCTTTATAAACATTATATGAAACCTAGTTCATATGAAACAAGGTTCAATTCCCTACCATTTGTGCCTCGAGGTTCTGGGAAACCCACTGCGCATTTCAATAATACAGCTGCTTAAGGCAAAACCCAGAAGCGTTTCCGAGCTTTCAGGGCAGCTTGGCGAAGAGCAGAGCAAGGTAAGCCATTCTTTGGCTGCCTTGAAGAAATGCAATTTTGTTGAATCCAGAAGAGAGGGAAAGAAGCTGATTTACAGCCTTAAGGAAACCTTTTTGAAAAAAATCAAGTCAGAAAACCTTTTTGAAGCAATTGAAAAGCACTACAAAAAACAGGGCTGCCAGTGCTGGAGGTGCGGAGAATGAAGCGCATTTACCTGGACCATGCTGCCACAACACCACTTGACAAAAAAGTTTTGGAGGAAATGAAGCCATTCTTCTCGGAAAAGTTTGGAAACGCAGGCAGCTTGCATTCATTTGGCACAGAGGCAAGGGAAGCTGTTGAGAAATCAAGGCAGGAAATTGCAAAAGCAATAAACGCAAAGCCTGGGGAAATAATCTTCACATCAGGCGGCACAGAGTCAGACAATTTGGCTTTGCAGGAAACAGCCTACCCCAACAGGGACAAGGGCAACCACATCATAACAAGCAAAATAGAGCACCACGCAGTCCTCCACACCTGCCAGTCCCTTGAAAAAGATGGGTTTGAAGCAAGCTATCTTGATGTTAACAAAGGAGGCTTTGTTGAGCCAGGAAAGCTTGAGGCAGCCATAACAGGCAAAACAATTCTTGCAAGTGTTATGCATGCAAACAACGAAATTGGGACAATACAGCCTGTTGAGGAAATAGGA
>JAHWHF010000141.1 GCA_019323415.1 Candidatus Woesearchaeota archaeon
ATTGATTATGTTTTCATTTCTTGTTGCCTTAAGCGTGCTGCAGAACTTTATGACTTTTGACATCAAATCCTCATCTTCTGCTTTTGCAATTGCAGAAGGATTCTGCTCAGTATATTCAATGTCCTGCCTTACTTTTCTGTAGCATCCATTGGCAAAATCATTTTTTGCCTGCGCAGCAAGCGCCTCTATGCCTGCAAGCTTTGCCTCTGAATCCTCTATCTCAATTGTAACATTCATTGCCTCTTCATTGTCAAGGAAAAGTGTTTTTGTATCTTCAACTTTTTTCTTTGCAGCCTCAATGCGCGCTTTAAGGGAGTCAGCGCTTGAGTCTGCTTCAGCTATAGCTTGTGTTGCTTTTCTTTTCTGCCAGTAATTGCTTATATGCGGCCATGCTACTGCACTAGCTGCAGAAAATGCTGCAAAAGCAGCAAGCCATTTAATCCGCCTTAAATTTCTTTGAGCCCTTGAGCTCTCAATTTTTGGATTATAATCACAATCATCGTGTCTTATGTAGCTGTCCATTTTATTATCTTGCCTTATTTTATAATTTATTCACCTAGAACTCTTTTTATTGCTATAGTCAAGCCGAATATAAAAGCTTTTTTATAGTTTGTGCAGAAAATCCATGCTATGGAGCCGAAATGTCCTTATTTTGGAGCATGTGGAGGATGCACTTCACAGCATGTTGAATACAGCCAGCAGATTGAGTCAAAGAAAAAGATAGTTGCATCAATTTGCGGCATTGATGATGTAAAAGTATTTTCAGGAAACGAGTGTGGCTACAGGAACAGGATGGATTTTATTTTCAGCACCCAAGGAATTGGCCTTAGGAAAAAAAACAGCCCAAACACAATTATTCCAATCGATGAATGCGCAATAGCTGAGCCAAAAATCAATTCGCTTTTGGCTGAACTAAACGGGTTTTTCAAAGATGCAGATGCTTTTGAAAATGGGAAAGGCACTTTTAGGTATGCTGTGATAAGGTCAACATCAAAAAGCTCTTCAATATCTTTTGTGCTTAATTCAGATTCAACATCAGTTGCAGCTGCAATAGAAAAGATAAAGGAATTTGCAGAAGCTTCAAGTGCAGAAAATATAGCAGTTACATACACATCTCCTGAACAAGACAACAGCGTATCTGAAGATTGCTTTTATGCCAAAGGCTCAGGCATGCTTGAAGAGTCTTTGCTTGGAAAGGATTTTATTTTCTCAGTCCAGGGATTTTTCCAGAATAACACTTTTGTTGCTGAAAAAATGCAGGAATATATCAATAGCATAATGAAAAGCCACAATACAGCAGATGCATATCTTCTTGACCTTTATGCAGGAGTCGGGACTTTTGGAATAATAAATGCAGGGCTTTTCAAAAAAGTCTTTATTGTTGAGAGCTTCAAAGGATGCATAGAAGCTGCAAACAAAAATTTAGAAGCAAACAAAGTACAGAATGCAGAAGCAATATGCATTGACGCAAAGCAGCTGAAAAGGTTAAAGCTTCCAAGCCCTCTTTATGTGATAACAGACCCCCCGAGGTCAGGAATGGACCAAAAAACAATAGAAGAGCTCAATAGGCTGAAGCCAGAGGCAATAATATACATATCATGCAACACAAGGCAGCTTGCAAAAGACCTGAAAAAATTCAGCAAATATAAAATTAAGAGCGCAGCATTATTTGACCTTTTCCCCCAGACACAGCATATAGAGGCTGTTGTTGAGCTTGTGCTCAAGCAGTATTAAGAACATGCTTATATATTATTATTCCTGACAATATTTTTGGGGCAAAAAATGTCGATTTCTCAGGCATGACAATATCTGGGTCTTTTAACCCAGCATCTGCCACACTCATTAGCTCCTGGATTGAAACAGGATGAAGTGCCACAGCAATATCATATCTGCCCGAATCGACTGCTTGCTTCATCTTGTCAATATCAGATTGAGGATAGTAATCAAAATATTTTTGGTCCATTATCATATCGTGCGCCAAGCCAAGCAAAGGGTAGAGCTCTTTTTCAAGTATGCTCGAATCCAGTTTTCCTATGACATCGTTTGGTATGTTCTTTGCTTTCAAAGTATATGCACCTTCTTTTGTGTAGATTGAAAATTCATGCTTTTTAGGCGTTATGAATTCTTTTGCCTGTTTGAGCTTAAGATTCTTTTTGATCTCGCTGAATTTAACAAAGCCTTTAATGACCCTGTTATACG
>JAHWHF010000142.1 GCA_019323415.1 Candidatus Woesearchaeota archaeon
ATCTTTTTCATGCACTGCTGGTATAATTTTGTCCCATTGTATATGCATTCTGGGAATATGCCTTTTTCATTTAATATGCATGGGCTGCACTGGACTTTATGGTACAATGCAATGTTCTTTTTTCCGTAAGGGCCCCATAATTTGGGAGTATTAGGGCCGAACAGGCCTATTGTCTTTACGCCCTGCGATGCTGCAACATGCATCGGCCCAGTGTCATTTGATATGAAAATACTGCATTTCTCTATCAGGTAAAAGCTTTCAGTTACTTTTGTCTGGCCTGCAAGATTATACACATTATCCTTGTGCTTCATCATAGACATTATCTTTTCAACAAACACCTTATTTCCTGGGCTGTCAACAAAAATAATCTTCACTTTGTATTTGTCAAGTATTTTGTCTGCAAGCTCGGCCATCCTTTCTATTGGCCACATCCTTGATTTTACTGTCTCTGCAACACCGGGCGTTATGCCTACAATATAATCTCTTGGCTTTATTCCATATGATTTCAATAGCCTTTCAACATTTTCCTTATACGGCTTTGGCATCTGTATTTTTACAAGCTTGTCAGCATCTACATCAAAGCCAAGCACTCTTAGCTTATCAAGATAGTTCTGGACCATGTGCTGTGTTCTTTTGAATTTGACAGTCTTATGGTAAAGTATGCTTCTTGTCTGCTCTGCAAACCCAACCCTGTATCTTGAAAGAAAGAATGCAATCAATGCGCTTATGTTAAGGTATGGCTCTGTGTCAAAGCATAGGTCATATCTCCTGAATAATTTGATGAATTTGAAAAATCCCAGTATATGTGTGTTGTTTATGTCCTTATTGCCCCAATACACATCCTTGTTCCTATCCTGTACAAGGACATCAACCTGTGCTTTTGGGAATTTCTTCCTTATCTGGTTAATGAGCACAAGAGAAATTACAGAATCACCAAGCGCCCACAGCTTGATTACAAGTATTTTCTTTACTTTGCTTTTGTCAAACTTTCTTCGCGCAAAAATCTTTACAAATAATCCAAAAAAAATACACAAAAAAGCAATAATGCTCTTGTCAATCTTTCTTATAAGTGCAATGTCCATATTACTTCTTCTTTTTTATGTCGTATTTTGAGAGCTCAAATGAAAACCTTCTTGTCAGCAGCGTTATCTCGTGCTCTATCTTCTCTATCTTCACATATACCCTGAAGACAAGGTAAAAAAGCACAAGTATGCTCAGGTAAATCATTGCATCTACTCCTCTTCCTATGCCAAGAACTTCTGCGACCCTTGTTGCAAAAGAAGGTATTAGCGCAACAACTATAACGCCCATCCAGAGTATGCTCCAGAAAGCAAACTCTGCGTTTGTTATCTCTCCTTTCTTCATCCTTATGATAACTTTTGTGTATGCAAATATTGCAAACACAATCATCAACAATGTTATTATTGATATTTCCATTTTTTTACCTCATTATTTTTCTTATAACAAGCTTTGTGACAATCTTGAAGGCATTCCATGAGCTCTGGCCTTTTGCCATTGAGTACTCTGTATATATGACTTTTATAGGAACTTCTGCAAGCCTTAGCCTGTGCCTCCTGAACTCCTTGAAAAACTCAGAGCTGACTTCCATTCTTGATGTCTTTGTTTCAATCTTGTACAATGACTTCCTGTCAAATGCCCTCATGCCTGACTGCGAGTCTGTTGTCCAGAAGCCGAATAAAAGATATGTTACAAAGTTAAGCCCCCAGTTGCCTATCCTTCTTACCAAAGGCATGCCTTTCGGATTGATCATCCTTGAGCCTATAACAACATCTGCCTTGCCTTTTAGAATAGGGGCAACCATGTTCTTTATGTCGCCCACAAAATGCTGGCCGTCTGCATCAAAAGTTACAGCAATGTCTGCGCCAAGATGGTATGCTGCATCAAGGCCTGTGCCTAATGCACCGCCCAGGCCCCTGTTAATCATATGCCTGAACAAATAGACGCCTTTCTTGTCAGCAATATCAGAAGTCCTGTCTTTGCTTCCGTCATCAACAACAACTATATTGTTATAGCCCTCTTTTTTCAGGTCATCTATAACCTTTCCTAAAGTGCGCTCCTCATTATACGCAGGTATTACAATAAACAGCTTTGCTTTCCCTTTTTTCATTTTAAAATCCCAATCAAACTCAGTTTATAAATCTTAGTCAACTTCAAGCTTATAGAGCTGTGCAAGCTTAAGGCTCTGGCCGTCTGTTGACTTTGCCTCATAATTCCATACTTCTGTAATGTATTTGTTAAGTGCTTCGTCCCATGGCTGTGAAAAGCTCCTGTAGTTCTCGGGCGATATGAATATCAGCTTGAACTGCTTTACATACTCGCCTTTAATCGCAGGGTCAACCCATGTTGTCTGCACAGAATACTTGACGCCATTCTGCTTGAGTATTTCCTCATTTTCCTCTGAATAAAATATTATCAAAGGGTCAAATGGGCTAGTTATCTTTTTAGTATTTGGGTCAGAAACATATTCAGATTCTGGCCAGAAAGCATCCCAGTAAAGGTAATCAACCTCATATTCATTGAGCAGCTCTCTTCTTAATGTATCATTGTTGCCATACAAGATAAGTGCCTGCGCCATTTCCCTTGGGTCCATATCAATAAAAGGATCGTTGTGAGCTCTTCTTGATGTAAGAAGCTTTCTTCCTGTCAATGCATTTATTGCAAACCCAGTCTCTTTTGTAGTAAGTATCACATCATTGACATCGGTATTCTCAACAATAAACTCTTCCAGCTCAGTGTAATGCTCATAAACCTCTTGCTCAACGCCATGCTTGTACCATTTGCTGTCTATTTTCTGCATATAGCCTGTAACTTGTGTTATTACAAGAAGCAGGATTATGAATGCAAAAAACCATTCTTTCCTGATCTTTATTTTCTGCAGAAGATATGATGCAAAATTTATCCCATAAACAAAAAGTATAATCAGTACAGGCGCAAGAAGAACCTGAGACATTATGTCGGGAATAAAATTAAAGCCTAAAATGTTCTGTGTTATGATGTAATGGAATATTATTATCAAAGATGAAACAAAAATAAACTTCATAAAGCTGTTTCTTGAAACATTCTGGTCAGGCTCCTTGTCTTTTATCATTATCATGCCTGCAACACCAAAAATGCTGAATATTGACAATAAAACAAGCCTGAGGCTTCCAAACCTGAAGAAGCTGCTCCTTAATGTCTCCCATACAAACTTTATCTGGAACATCATATTGCCCCAGTCCTGATTATTCCATTCAATGTAATGGGGCGCTGTTTTTCCAAAATATACAAAAAAAGGCTTGAACCACCACAGCATTGCAATTGACATTCCGATTAATGCAACAACAGCATAAGGAAGTAGCTGTTTTTTAATCTCGCCAATATATTTTTTGTCCTTTCTGTTTCTGATTATAACATAATAAGCAAATACAAATAAAAGGAAAAATGAAGCTGCAATAAATGCAAGGTTATGTGTCAGGCCTATAAGGCCGTAAACAATGCCAAGCCATACTGCATTAATCCATGACTGCCTGTTCAGGAAATTGTAAGTGAGCAGGAAAAGAAGAGGCATCATCAAAAGATACGCCATTGCCCTGTACTTGAGCACAGGCATTTCATTTGGTATTACAAAAACAAGGACAGCAATAACTGCAAGATAATTATTCTTGAAAAGCCTTTTTGCAAGCATGAAAATTACTGCTGCAGAGCCAAGAACAATAAACTGCGACAATATATACTCAGCAGTTATTGAGCCTATACCAAAGAATTTTGCAATATAGCCAGCCATTCCTGAGTAAAGGACAAAATAAACAGGAAGAGCCCCTTTGATATTTGGCGAGCTTAAGGGATTGCCGCCATATTTCACATGATTGGTTGCACCAAGCTGATAATAATAGTCCCCGCCGTATAAAGGCGAAGGAAGTGATTTCAAAGGGCTTACAAGCATAAAATGGAGTATTGTAAAGAATATGAAAAGCCCCACCAATATTGCCCATGTTATCTTTTTTTCGCTATGCATATTAATCCAACTCCAAACAAAAACTTAAAGCCTTTTAAAATTAACTTATTCTCAATGCGCATATACCAGAGAAGCAAGTTGTTCATGAACCCGGGAGTATATTCCAGGCTGTTTTTTCTTTTCCTGCCAAGCTTTTGCATTGAAAAGACAAAAAGTGCAGGAAAAAACAGCTTTACATACCTATAGCCCATGTGTATTATCTTAACGCCTGACTTTGAAACAAGCTTTCTCAGCCTTTTTCTTGAATATCTTCTTGCATGATGGGCCAGTTCATCGTCCCTGCTCCAAAGAAAATTAAATGCAGGCGCAGTTATAACAAGAAGCCCGTCCTTTTTCATGTAACTGTTTATTTTCTGAAGTGCTGAAAAATCATCCTTGATATGCTCAATAAGCTCTATTGCAATAACAACATCAAAATAATTTTTGTATTTGAGGCTGGTTATGTCTTTCAGCTCAAGTTTCTTGTATCCGAGCTTTTTGCACTGGCTTATTGCATCTTTGTTAAGGTCAACGCCATAAACATCACCAAAAG
>JAHWHF010000143.1 GCA_019323415.1 Candidatus Woesearchaeota archaeon
GCTGTATTTAACTTCAACCTGGTAGGATTCTTACTAGGCGCAGGAGTTGTAGCAAAAGTAGTTTATGCACTGGTAGGCTTATCAGCGCTATACATGCTGTACTTCCTAGCAAAGAAATAAGCTTACTTTTTCTTTTTTTTTCTTTTTACCAAATATACAATAACAAGAGCTAATCCTATAACAAGCAGGACAGGCACTAATGCTATCAATGTGAATATGTTAATAAAGGCGCTAATCTTTGGCTTTCCAAAGAATTCTTTCTTTATTGTAGGCAATTGCTTGAAAGTGTTTATTATCTCATTAAATGGGAATGACTCTACATTTCCCACAGCCAACGAGTATTTGCCCACATTATCCGGATTAGAAACAACTATCAGGTATTTGCCTGCTTCAACCTGCATCTCAACCTCGGGCCCCCAAAGGTAATCCTCGCGCGCAAACTCTTCATAAAATTCTGTCCATTCTGTTGCCTTGCCGTCCAAAGTCACAACATTGTTGCCATTTGAGGAAACGTCAACAACAAAGTCTGTCCTAGAATCATCTAAATCAGGAACAAGTATGTTAAGATAAAGATTGAACCCAACAGCGCTGTCAATAACATAATAATCAGGCGCCCCATTAAGCTCGCCGTAATATGCTTTTGATATCTCAGGCTCTTCTACCAGTATGGGGTTATCCAAAGAGCTGCCCACTCCAAATGATATTCTTGGCTGGTGTGCTGAAGCTATTGAAACAACTATCAATGCCATCAATACCCATATTGTCTTCTTCATATTAGTTCAGCAAATAAATTGAAAAATTAAGAACAGCTGCAAAGCTTACCCATAATATGTATGGAATAAGCAGGTATGCTGATGTTTTTGAAATCTTGTAGAATCTCAGTATTGTTAGCAGTATAAATACCCAAAGCGCAATAATCTCAATAAATGCCAGCAAAGGCGATTTCAAGCCAAAGAACAATATAGACCATAATGCATTAAGGGCCATCTGAACTCCAAAAAATGTGTATGCGAGCTTGTCTTTTGAATTTTTCTCCCAAACTATGAATAAAGAAACGCCAATCAAAATGTACAATAATGTCCATACTGGGCCGAATAGCCAGTTTGGAGGGTTAAATACAGGCTTGTTCAGCTCAACAAACCATGTTGATACTGTCTGTGATGTGAACAATGAGCCAATCAGCCCTGCTAAGCCTGATATAACTATTGAAACAACCAGTCTTATCAGGCTTTTGGCGTTCATTTAAAGAAAAAGGAATAAAAAAATATTTATCCGCCTATTTTGAACATCTTTGTGCCGCAGGTTGGGCATACTCCTTTTGTAGCCTTTCTGCCGTTCTTTAATGTAACTTGCTGTGGGTTCTTCATTTCTTTCTTTGCTTTGCACTTAACACAATATCCTTCAACCATTTATATCATTCCTCCTTGGTTTTTAGAAGAGAATATACACCTAATTCCCCTCTCCTTACGAAGAAAATACAGAGTTTATTTAAAAAGGTTACTGTTTTTTACGAAGGAATTTATTGTGATTCGTAGAATTTCTTGAACCTGTTCACGAATGCAGCTGACAATGTAGCCACTAATGTAACGCCTATTGTCCAGCTCAAAAGCACCCTGATAAGGTCTTCAAAGCCGTACCTGTAAGCAAATAATGCTGCAGCTATAGTGCCAAGTACAATTGAAATAGGTATAAAATGAAGAAATCCTGCAAAATGCTGCGTAAACGCAATGCTCCTTTTGTGGTGCTGCTTCTCTACAGCGTGCTTAACAAGCTTTTCCCATTCCTCTTTTGTCACTTTTTTTGCATTCATTGTAAAATATGGGCCCAGCGGGATTCGAACCCGCGACCTTTCGGTTAAGAGCCGAACGCTCTAGCCAGGCTGAGCTATGAGCCCATTACTTTTAAGATTTTTCATATATTTTAAAAAGCTTTTGCTTTAAATAACTTTATATAAGAGTTTTTCATTATTTTGCCTAAAGAGGTGCTAGATGTACTACGAAGTAAAGGAATACACGAATAGTCATGATTACAAGGAGTATGTCCTGGCAGCTGATGTTGGCGGCACGCATACGAACATAGGCATATGCGGCCTGAACCAGAGGCCTGAGCTTGTCTTCTCAACGCATTTTGCATCCTCGCAGATAAAGCACATAGCAGATGCAATAAACGAGACATTAAAGATTGCGTATGAAAAATACCATATAGAGGTTGCAAGGGCATGCATTGCTGTTGCAGGTGTTGTTGCTGTTGACAGGCAGTCTGTGAAGCTGACAAACCTTGACTGGGTAATCAAAAGAGAGGATATTTTTGCAAGGACAATGCTCAAGGACGTTGTGCTGATAAATGATTTTGATGCAATTGGTTATGCTATTAACATAATCACTCCAGAGCAGTATGTTCCTTTGGCAGAGAAAAAGCCTGCAGAGCATGAGGTTATAGCAATAGTTGGCGCAGGCACAGGGCTTGGAAAGTCGCATTTGATATGGAACGGCAGGTTCTATCAGCCGCACTGGTCAGAAGGCGCGCATTCAGATTATGCAGCTTCAGACGATTTTGAGTTTGAGATGATGCAGTACACAAAAAAAATCCATAAGATAGAGCAGGCAATGCTTTGGGAGGATTTTGTTTCAGGCCAGGGCATTGTGAACATTTACAGGTTTTTGAGGTACAAGGAGATTTTTCCTAATACAAAATACACAAGGGAGATAGACAGGAACCCTGCGCTGCAGATTCCAAAGCTTATAACAGAATATGCAGACAGAGACCAGACGTGCAAAAAGACATTGGAGATATTCATAAGAAACTATGCAAAATGCTGCAGGTCTTTTTGCCTTGATGTAATGGCACTTGGAGGCCTGTTCCTTGCAGGAGGAATTGCAATAAAGCACAAGCATATGTTTGAGGAGCATTTCATGCCTTTGTTCATGGAAAACCAGAAGATGGAAGATGTGCTTAAGCGCATACCTGTCTGGCTGATAACTGACTATAACATATCAATGACAGGCGCAGCATATGCATTAATGGTTAAGTAGTTACGAAAGATTAAATATCAGTTTGCCTTTCCTGTATTTTTAATGAAAGAGCTTGCAGAAATTGTGGCAAAAGAGACTTCTCTGTGTTTTTTTGTGGGCACCACACTTTTTTTTGACCCTTTGTACCAGTTTTCAATGCAGTGCATACAGGCAGCAAGAAAGCCGGCTTTTGGGACGGAAAATTCTGAAGGGGCTTTAATGAAAAGATATGAGGAATGCGCTGAAAGGCTTAGGCATGTTGTGTCTAATATACATTCAAGCGCATCAATGCTTCAGTACTTCGGCCCTTCCGGCTTCGACAGTGCTGCTATTGAAGAAATGCATAACGCACTGCAGTATTTGCCTCCAGAGAGAAGTGTTATTGCCATAGAAGAAAAATTGGAAGAACTTATGAAAAAGCGCTAAGGGAAAAGCTTTCCCTGCTTTCTCAGCTTTTTGTCACGCTTTATTATTGCCGTCCGCATCATTGCCCTTCTTTGCGCTTCGCCAGTCTCTTGCACAAGAAGAGCGCAGTATATGTCATTGACATCCTCAACCTTGTCCCTTGGCTTTATCCTTACATATTTGTCAATAAACCGCTCATATCTTTCCCTAGGCCATGCAACTGCATTTTCGCCTTCAATTCTCATGTAAGTGAGAAGCTCGTTCTTTGGCTCTATCCTCTGTAGAGCCCTATACGCCCTTATTATTTCTGTAAGCGAGACTGTCATTCTCTTGAAGCCATTAAATAAACCTGGCCTGCTATTTTTCTTGCTGCTTTTGAAAGCCCTGGCCCGTTCAGCACAACATCAATTGTCCTTTTTTCAGAAACAGGCTTGCCGTCTTTGTCTGTCTTGAAATAACCAACCTGTGCCCTCCATCCCATTGGCTCTGCGCTTACAAGAACTGCCTCATATTTTGCAATTA
>JAHWHF010000144.1 GCA_019323415.1 Candidatus Woesearchaeota archaeon
AGGCGGTGAAGCTGTTACAAGTGTTTCAGGCGCAGTAGTTGTCAACAAGATCGATGTTGGTGCAACCAAATTCGACACAGAAGTTGACAGCGTAGCAGGCCAGAACGCAATCGTTGTTGGTGGACCATGTGTCAACAGCGCAGCAGCAGACTTGATGGGCAACCCAGCAGACTGCACTGCAGGCTTAGAAGTTGGCAAGGCAATGGTTAAGCTGTTTGAAAGCGGCGATAACGTTGCACTGCTAGTAGCAGGCTTCACAGGCGAAGACACAAGAGCAGCATCTAAGGTTGTTGCAAACTACGAGGACTATGACCTATCAGGCATGGAAGTCGAGGTTACAACAGCTACAGAAACAATAACAAAGGTTGGCTAAACCCAACTAATTTTTTTTCTTTTTTTTTCTTTTCTTCTTCATCAATTAACACCTAATTTTAAATACAAGAACCAAACAATCTAGTTCTATGGGGGTAAAACTGGAGTTCAAGGACATAGCATTCAGCCAGATGGAAGGCTTTGTTAGGGTGTATTTTCTCAAATATTTCTATTTCGACATAGATTATGCCGAGCTTCACGAAATAGCGGAATTCAGCATAAAAAGCGCGAATACAATAGAATTCCAGACAACAGGAGCCAAGGCTGAAAGGCAGTTCCAGAGGATTGTTGCAAAGCATATCGAAACAGGCCTCAAGTCATTGAAAGGCAGCAAAGCCATATATGTCCATCAGCCGCCAATAGTTGGCTCTTTAAGGTTCGGGCTAATAGACAGGGATACAAACCTTATAGAGGTAAGGCCTATAACAGGATGCAACCTTAACTGCATATACTGCTCAATTGATGAGGGAATTGGCTCTGAAAAAATAGATTATGTTGTTGACAAAGACCTTCTTTTAGACGGTTTTAAAGAGCTTGCCAAGTACAAAAAGGATGTTGAGGCGCATATAGGGCCCCAGGGAGAGCCTTTGATGTATGCAAAGCTTCTTGAACTGATTGAAGGCCTTTCAAAAATAAATAATGTTAATACAATATCAATTGACACAAACGGTGTTCTTATGACAAAAGAAATGGTTGACATGCTTGCAGAAGCAGGCCTTACAAGGGTCAACCTTTCAATGAATGCAATGGATGCAGAGCTTGCCAAAAAAATTGCTGGCTGCAATTATAATGTTGAAAAGATTATGGATTTGGCTGAGCATATTGCAAAGAAAATGGACCTGCTCATAGCTCCTGTTTACATACCGGGCATAAATGATGCAGAGATACCAAAGCTCATTCAGTTTGCAAAAAAGCTAAATGCAATGATAGGCATACAGAACTTTCTTGAGTACAAGGGCGGAAGAAATCCTGTGAAGCAGAAGACATGGGAAGAATTCTATGCATGGCTTGAAGAGCTTGAAAATGAATATGGTGTAAAGCTTAAGCTTGGGCCTGATGATTTCAATATAGTAAAGCAGAAGACACTTCAGAAGCCTTTCAGGAAGAATGACATTATCAAGGCTGAGAAGAAATATGACGAGTTTGCAGAAGCGCAGGCAAGGCTTATCAAGGTGCAGCCAACCCCAAAGCAAAGCCTGAAAGTGAAAATAACAAGAGACAAGCACAATATTTATTTTGGCACTGCATTGTAGCAAGAAAATCTTTAAAAAGTCGTTAGCAAACCAAAGCAAAATGGCAGAAGAAGTGACTATAACATTCGAGACATTGTACGATATTCTAAGAAGGGAAAAGAACCTGGACGAGCTTCAGGAGCTTAACCCTGACTTTTTCATGCAGGTTGTTGACTACCTTAATGAGAAAAACGCAATACTTGAGAACAGCTCTGAGCAGGAGTCATTATTCGGCCATGAGGATAAGAGGCAGACAAGGCTGCAGCTTGACAATATTAAAAGGATTCTCAGGGAGCTTTATGAGCTAAGGGAGAAAAAGATAATCAGCCTTGCAAGGGATGTCTCAAGGACAGGCGCGAACCTTGTGAATGAAAAGGCTTTTCTTGAAGAGGAAAAGCTCCTTTACCAGAGCGCGCTTGAGCTGCTGAACAGGTTCAGGAAAGGAGTTCTTGCCAATGTCCTTATAAGGAAAATGCCTGAAATAGAGGAGCAGGAACCGAAAACATTAAAAAGGGAGACAGAAAACCAGAGTAATGATAATAAGCTTGTCAGGTTCATAGAGCCTGTACAGGAGTTTGTCGGTCCAGACCTTGTGAGTTTTGGGCCGTTCAAAAAAGACGATGTTGCCTCGCTTCCAAGCAAGGTTGCCAAAGTGCTGCTGAACAAGGGAAGCGCAGAGCAGATTAACGGGGAAGAATGAAATTTCCAAAACAACAGAAAAAATATTGCAAGTTTTGCAAGAAACACACAGCCCAGGCTCTAAAGCAGCAGAAAGACAGGGGCAAGAACAAGGCGCACGCAATGACAAGGGGCTCAAGGAGAAGGATGAAGCTCAGGGGCCTTGACAGGGGTTTTGGAAACCATGGAAAGACAAGCAAAGGCGCTATGAGCGGCTGGAGCATGTTCAACAAGAAAAGGACAAAAAAGACAGACCTAAGATACACTTGTTCTGTTTGCAAGAAGACAAACATCATCGGCCCAGGATTCAGGGCTGGAAAAGTTGAATTTGTATAATGCTATTATCTGACATCAAAGACAGCATACCAAAGAAATTGTATGATGTCCTTCTAAAGCAGGATTTTAAAGAGTTCAGGCCGTGCCAGGAAAAGTCAATCAAAAAAGGGCTTCTTGAAGGAAAGAACCTTGTTGTGTGCACGCCTACTGCTTCTGGCAAGACATGGGTTGCAAAGCTTGCAGCTGTAAAAAATATACTTGAAGGCAAAGGAAAGGCAATATATATTGTGCCTTTGAAGGCTTTGGCAACTGAAAAATACAATGAGTTCAAAAAAGACTTTCCTTTTCTTGATGTTGCGCTTTCAATAGGCGACCTTGACAGCTCAGACCCTTATCTTGAAAGAATGGACATAATCATAACAACAAGCGAGAAAATGGATTCATTGATAAGGCACAGGATACACTGGCTCAGCCAGATACACACAATAATTGTTGATGAGACTCATCTGATTAATGATACTGAAAGAGGGCCCACCCTTGAGATCCTTATAACAATGCTCAGGCAAAAGCTCAAGAACATGCAGATTATTGCATTATCAGCAACAATAGGCAATCCAGAGGAGCTTGCTGAATGGCTTAATGCAAATTTAGTTATAGACAAATGGCGGCCTGTAAAGCTCCACCAGGGAACATACTTGGAC
>JAHWHF010000145.1 GCA_019323415.1 Candidatus Woesearchaeota archaeon
TCAATATCAGTAGTGATAAGGCTGTTCTTCCTGCTTATGTTCTTAAGGGGAATGAGGGCTGTATTTGTTTATCACAAAAGATTTCTTGAGAAGCCTAGTAGTCAATAGTTCTTGTAAGATGATGAGGCTTGCCTTCTGGTTTTCTTGACTCTTTCCAAAGCTTGAAATCAAGATGCAGTGCATTAATCCTGCCTTCTCTTTTCTGGTTGATATAGTCTTTGAGCATCTCGCATGCATGTATTGTTGATGCCCTTATCTCAAGCTCCATCAATGAATGCTTTGGAACAAGCATTTGGCTGTCAACAATATGCGCAAGCCCTGGACTGTATTCAAGTATGCCTAGATCCCTTAATCCTTTTGGAAGCACATAGTCAGCAAAAACAGTAAGCTCATCAACATCTTCATCAGGAAACAATTGGCTGCCAAACTTGCAGTGAAGCATTGCAGGCGCAAGCTGCGCCCTTTTGTAGAACTTGGGGCTCATGTAATTGTATGCTGCTGAATCATCAAATGATATAAAGTCCCTTACAAGCCTTTCAACAACACCATTTCCCCACCAGAAAAGCCTGTTCTCTGCAAGCGCAAGAAGGTTATGGAAATGCTCGTTATATTTTTGGCAAAGTGTGTAGCCAACACTTCTTAGAACAGTCAGCCTTTCGTTAAGCATTGGAATTTCAAAATTGCCTTCAAATATTTTCTTTGCATCCTTTTGCTTAAGCTCCCTTAAGTATTTTCCATCAAGAATTGGAATGCCCTCATCAAGAGCTCTTTTCATGCATGCAACCATGCCATAATATCCTGGATATTCTTGTCCATTGTATTGTGATTTGAATTTCTGCTTGGTTTCGAAATCAGTGAATGCAAATCCAATTGCGTTTATTACAAAGAAAAAATCAATTGTCCTTTCATCTCTTTCTTCAGGAAATATAGGCAGGTCTAATTTTTCAGTTTCAAATTTTTCTCCTGCCCATTCTTCTGCTATCTGCTCTAATCTTGACTGGTTTATTTTAACAAACTCTGGATTGCGTATAAGAAACCTTGTTGAGTCTACAACATCATTTTTTCTCATCAGAAAGCGTGAAAAGAATGAATATTTAAGTGTTACTAAATGTCAAGATTCTTTACTTCAAGTGCATGAGACTCTATGAACTCCCTTCTTGGCTCAACAAGGTCGCCCATAAGCATTGTGAACAATGCATCAGCTTCAACAGCATCCTCTACTGTTACCTGCCACAATATCCTTACTTCAGGGTTCATTGTTGTCTCCCAAAGCTGTTTTGGGTTCATCTCTCCAAGGCCTTTGTACCTCTGGAGCTTTACATCATCTGTGCCAAGCTTTTCTTTTGCCTTAGGCAAGTCAGACTCCTTGTAAACATAAAGTGCCTTTTTGCCGTCTGAAACCCTGTACAATGGAGGCTGCGCTATGTATAGATAGCCTTTCTCAATAAGCTTTGGCATGTGCCTGTAAAAGAATGTAAGCAATAATATCCTGATATGCGCGCCGTCAACATCTGCATCTGTCATGATTATAATCTTATGGTACCTTGCCTTATCAACATTAAATTCCTCTCCAATTCCAACACCAATTGCAGAAATAAGTATCCTAATCTGCTCGTTCTCAAGCATTTTGTCAACCCTTGCCTTTTCAACATTCAATATCTTTCCCCTTAATGGAAGTATTGCCTGTATCTCCTTGTCTCTTCCCTGGACAGCAGACCCTCCTGCTGAATCTCCCTCAACTATGAATATCTCAGATTTTGCAGGATCTCTTGATGCGCAGTCTTTCAGCTTTCCAGGCAATGAGCCTGAATCAAGAGCAGACTTTCTCCTTGTAAGCTCTCTTGCTTTTTTTGCAGCCTCCCTTGCCTTTGCAGCAACAATTGACTTTTCAAGTATTGTCTTTGCAACGCCCGGGTTTTCGTCAAAGAACTGGCCAAGCTTTTCAGCAACAAGGCTGTCAACAACTTTCTTGATGTAGCTGTTTCCGAGCTGTGTCTTTGTCTGGCCCTCGAACTGGGGCTCAGGCATTTTAACTGAAAGAACAGCGCTAAGGCCTTCTCTCAGGTCCTCGCCGGACAATGATATGTCAGTGACCTTGTTCTGCTTGATGTATTTGTTTGCAACTCTTGTAAGAGCTGTCCTGAATCCCTGGAGGTGTGTTCCGCCCTCTCTTGTGTTGATATTATTTACAAACGAGAATGTGTTTTCA
>JAHWHF010000146.1 GCA_019323415.1 Candidatus Woesearchaeota archaeon
AAAGGACAGGATTATTCTATTGAAAGGCCCTGCTGACCTGGTTAGTGACGGCAAAAAGGTTGTTTCTGTAAAAGGAGGCAGTGATGCAATGACAGTTGGAGGCACAGGCGATGTGCTTACTGGAATTGTTGCAGGCTTGATTGCTCAGGGAACGCCTCTTATGGCTGCTGCTGTCAAGGCTTCAAAAATAAACAAAAAAGCAGGAGAGATTGTATTCAAAAAGAAACATTACGGGCTGCTTGCTTCTGATTTGATAAAAGAGATTCCTGATTTGATATGAGAATAATTAAAAAGGTGCACAACATAATTAGGTGCTGAAATGAAAACTGAGATTAAGTTAAGCAGGAATCTCACAAAATCTGAGAAAGCCTTTGTTAACAGGCAGAGGGTAAGAGAATTTGGAAAAAGGGCAGTCAGGAGCTGGAAAGCTGACCCTCCTCAAACAAAAGTTTTTTTTCTGAAAGACAAAAATAAGGTTGCAGCTTTCTGCATGCTCATCCCCATAAGAATAAATTACCTTAAGAAAAAATACAGCATATTGGGTATCGCAAGCTTCATATCTGTTGAAAAAGGCAAAGGACATGGAAAATCGCTTGTAAAGGAAATAATAAAATATTCAAGAAAAACTGGAAAAACTGCACTTGGGTTTACAGAGAAAACAGCATTCTTCAAAAAAGCAGGGCTTGGGACAAAAAAAGGCTTGATTAAAAGGTTTATCTACAAAAACCCAAAAACAGGTAAAGAGATTATTGACAATAAAGGCGACGGCATATATTTCAACGGCAGGGACAATTTCATAAAGAAAGTTTTATCAAGGAAAGATATTGTTTATATTAATATAATGCATTGGTGAAAGAAATGAAAAAAATTAGAGAAAGTGGCAAAATGAAAAAAGGAAAAGATTTGTCTGAAAGCTTCATCAAGTTCTGGAACAAGACAATGAAAGAAGCTTTTAAAGAGGACAAGCCGCTAAGGCCTAAAAACAGGAAAAAATTCTGTGATGATGTCTTTTTCCACATAAATGCAAACGGCAAGATTGCAAGCACAGGAAGGTTGATTCCTATAGATATTGAGTTAAATAAGAAAAAATATTCAATTCTTGGGGTTGGAGACGTTGTATCAATCATCAGAAAGAAAGGATATGGGAAAAAATTATTACGTAAAATGAGAGTTTATGCAAAAAGCAAAAACAAGACAATAATTGGCTTTTGTCAAACAAAAAACACAGGCTTTTATAAGAAGTGCGGCTTTACGCTTGACAAGAAGCTTTTGAAAAGGTTCAGGTATAGAAATAAGACAAACAAGGAAGAAAATTGTGTGTTTTACTCCGAAGAAAAGGACAAAGTAGTCACAAACATGCTCAAAAACCCAAGGTTAAATGCCAAAACCAAAAGGGCATTTTGGTGAAAAAATGATAATCCGCAAAGCAACCAAAAAAGACTTGGACAGAGTGGCTCAAATAGTCATTAATGAGTATGGCAAGGCCCCATGGAATGAGAAATGGTCAAAGACAGACGCCATTAAGACTGTCAGTTACTTTAACAAAATTGGCAGAATACTTGTTCCTGTTGAAGGCAAAAAGATTGTTGGATTCATAATATACAGGATTGAATATTATGAAGGCGGAAAAAAAGCAATGATTGAAGAGCTTGCCATTGATAGCGATTACAGAAGAAAAGGAATAGCATCAAAATTGATAAAAGCAGTTGAAAAAGAATGCAGAAAACTAAAAGTAAACGCAATCTGGCTTCTGACAAGCACAAAAGCTCCTGCTTTCAAGCTGTACAAGAAACAAAAATACAAAGATATGAAAAATGCAGTATTAATGGAGAAAAAGCTAGCACGTTAGATGAAATATTCCTGCAACCTTCTTATCTGAAAGCTCATTGAATATGTTGATTGCATCAGGAGTCTCTGCTATCATTAAATTGATACCCTTTTCCATAGCAAGCTCCCTTGCTTCTGATGTAACTTTTGCAACACCTGACTGCCCTGTGCCTATTACTATATAATCAGGCTTTGGCTCTGACAGCAATTCTATCTCATCTGCATCTATTTTGTGGTTCTTGTCCCTGTGCCTTATGCTTCCATCTGCAAAAATCCATACATCATGCGCAAATTCCTGGCCTTCAATAACAATCTTTCCAAAAGAAGTGCTGTCTATTTTCATAAAAGGCTGTATTGGATTATTCTATAAAAATGTTTGCTTAAGATAAGATTTATAAATTCAGGCAATTTCCTTGCAGAAATGAAAAAAGGTTTAGTGACAGGCATTATCATTGGCGTTCTGGTTTTACTGGCAGTTGTTTTTGTACCAACAAAGCCAGTTGAGGTTGTTGAAGAAGTCACAAAAACATCAATAAACATGCCTGTGAAGATAACAACAAAAGAATATACAACAGAGCCTTACACAATTTCTGAAATGATGAACTACAAGTTTGAGACAAGGGTTTATGCTGATGCATCTGTTGCAGGCTCAGGCACGCAATATGTGCTTTGGGAAGTGACAATTAGGAATTATGAGGATGAGCCTGGATGCTGGGCGTATGATTATACTGTATATGAGAACAAGCAGGTCCATGACAGCGGGACATTAAAGAACCTTTGCGTTGAAAATAAATCTGTTGACTCTTTCACAACACCATTATATGAGATGGGAAATGTAAAAGAAGAGGGCGCAATCAACTATTCTGCAACATTCAAGGTAAAGACAATACCTCAGCTAAACTATACTGTTTCAGGAAACCATACTATTGTTAAGGATGTTGAAAAGACCGTTTACAAGAATATTACACAAACATTAAATGAAACAAAAATAAAAAGAGTGAACTGGCTTTTCGGCTTTACTGTGTTTTCAAGCACAAAAACCAATTCTTCTGAAGCTTAATTAAAGGTCTGATACTGAAAAGACATTTACTTTAGCTGACTTGACAGGAGCATCCATTCCAACAAGTATATTGACACTTGTCTTCTCAGCAGCATCAACTATAACATCGCTTGCCTCGCCGTCAAATACAACAGCGTAAATGCCTTCAATGTTCTTTATTGTTGATGAAAGCTCTGCAACTGGAACCTTGCCAAGGACATCCATGTTGGCGTCAAATATGACTGCCGCCCTTGAGCCTATAAGCTCTTCAAGCACCTGCTTGAATTTTGTCTTTTCCTCTGCTGTAAGAGATGTCTTCTGCACTCTCTTGACAATCTTTTTCTCAACCTTTGCTGCAGGCGCCTTTTCCTTTAAGTCAGGTGCGCTGCTTACAATCTTTTTAGCGTTCTTGTTCTGCCTAAGCGTAATCTTGCTGCTAAGCACTGTAAAGACCTCTTTCTTTGTAAGCTCTTCAACTTCTTTTCCAGAAGGTGCTTTTGAGTATGAGTCAAGGTCTGCAACAGACTGGAGCTCTTTTATGATAAGGTCTCCGCCCCTGTCGCCGTCAACAAGTGCGCTCATGATCTTTGACTTGCTAAGCCTGATAATTGTCTCAGGAACACTTGTGCCGTTCATTGCAATTGCATTCTTGATGCCGTGCTTTAGAAGGTTAAGTACATCCGCCCTTCCCTCAACAACAATAATCTCTTCAGATTCTGCTATTTCAGGTCCTGCAGGAAGCCTGTCCTTTCCGTATTCCTGTATTTCCATCTGCCTGATTGAGTGCGCAACCTCTTCTGCAAGCTCGTCTGACTCAGGAAGCACTTCCTCCTGAAGCTGCTTTAGAAGCTCTTTTGCCCTGTCAAGCACAAATTCTCTTTTAGAAATCCTGACATCCTCAATCCTTTCAACCTTGATTTTTGATTCGCATGGGCCTATCCTTTCAATAACCTCAAGCGCTGCACCGACAATTGATGTCTCTGACTTGTCAAGGCTTGATGGTATGATTATATTTCCTGTTGTCCTGCCGCTGTGCGTCTCAACATTAACTTCTATTCTTCCTATTCTTCCGCTTTTCTGAAGCTCCCTAAGCTCCAAATCTGAGCCCAGCAAGCCTTCTGTCTGGCCGAAAATTGCCCCAATAACATCAGGCCTGTCTACTGCGCCTTTGATGTCAATTGATGCGTGGATAATGTATTTTGCTGATACTAAACTTATTTTTCCCATTGTTTTTACCTCTCAGCACATCCAAGGATAGAAAGCTTTACAAATTTAAATTTCCAAATTTGTCTTCAAATTTGTGAACATGATGTAAGCTCCGATAGCAGATAGAATATAACTCCCACCTCAAATGAAAAAATGAACATGAATTTCCTTCCTATCTGCTGATTAATCCTTAAATGATGCTTATTTGTTTTTCGTTGTCTTTCTTATCGTCGTAATTCGATGTTAAGCATAAATTTGCCCTATAAGGGATAATTTCAACCTATTTATTCTATTACCCCCAATAATGGTCTTAAACCATGTG
>JAHWHF010000010.1 GCA_019323415.1 Candidatus Woesearchaeota archaeon
CGCAATTAACATAATCCCGACCTCAACAGGAGCTGCAAAAGCTGTTGCAGAAGTCATACCTGAGCTTAAGGGAAAGATGGACGGCATCGCATTAAGGGTTCCTATCCCAACTGGCTCGATAACTGACTTTGTTGCAATATTAAAAAAGAACACAACAGTTGAAGAGGTAAATGCATTGTTCAAAAGCGTTGCTGCAAATGAGCTTAAAGGCATCATATCATACAGCGAGGACCCTATTGTGTCGGCAGACATAGTCCATGACCCGCATTCATGCATATTTGACCCTGCGCTGACAAGAGTCATAGACGGCAGCCTTGTAAAGGTATTTGGCTGGTATGACAATGAATGGGGCTATTCATGCAGAATGGTTGATATGGCCAAACTCATTGCAAAGAAATAAGCATTATTCTTTTCCTTTTTTTCATATATTTTAATGTTCAGTTAATTTTAAATATTCATTCTTTGGAAGCCATTTAACCTGAAAGAAACAAAATGATAGAAGAACTGCTGCATTGGGAAGTAAAGAGCAAAAACCTGAGAAGATTGGGGAATAAGGTTGAAGAAATTAACACTGAATTTCTTGAGCTGGCATCAAGCCTAAATAACGGCGTCCCAAACATAAGAAGGGCAAGGAGCCTTAACAACAAGATTGAAAGCCTCATAGCCAAGGTGTGGAAGCTAAGGCCCCATGACAGGTTTGACGCTCTTGTAAAAAAAGATTATGCAGATTCATTGTTCAGGCAGTCAGAGTTTGTAAAATTCTTCTTTTTCAAGAACTATAACAAGACATACGGCGTAAGGCTGTTTGTTGAATATATGTTCTGTCCTGAACAATTCTGGGAAAACCCAGGCGACCATCCCAAAAAAGAAGCAGAAAAAGCACAGCACAGTGCTGTCAAATTTCTTGAAGATTCACTCAGAAGAATCAATTATCACGCGATAACTAAAAGAGAGAACCTAATGCATGAGATTGAAATGAGGGCATTGGAGACTGATTATGAAAGGGTAAAGCTCAGGATAAGGGAAGAGCTTCCAAAGATAAGAAAGCTTATCAGGGACTACAATTTGGAGATGGGATTTATAACAAAAGAGCAGTATGATGCTTTGGAGATTCTTGAGAAAAAGAAAGAAGTTGAGGAAAGGGTTAATGCTGCCAGGGCGCTGCTTGGAGGATTGTCAGATACAGTCATGAGCATTATCATGAATGATGTTAGAAAGGAGAATTCAGCCCTTTTCAAAAAAGCAGATGATATCAAGATGACAGAAGAGCTTGAGCTTATGCTTTATGACCTTGACTTTGTGCAGACAGAAGAGTATTGCGGCTCATTTGACGGCGCAATAAGGCAGATAGAGGTAACATCTTGTGACATGCTGCCGTATAAAGACAAGAAAACAGGAAAAATAAGGTTTTATTCTGCAGACTTGTACAACACATGCGGGCACGAGAACCATCACATGCTCCAGCATTTTCTTTCAAGGTTTATGCCTCCTGGCCTGAACTGCAATTTTGAGCAGATGAGTGTTACAGCAAGAACAGTTGAAGAAGGTGTTGCACTGTATCTTGAAGATGAATGTTTTAGAGATTACCTTGATGACAAAAGGCAGAGCCTTGGGCTGTCAAAAAAAGATATTGAAAGGATACAGTCTGTTGATGTGTATCTTGCAGACAAGCTTGTAAAAATAGGGCATGCGCTGTACAACAGGGAAAAGGATGTTGAAGATACTGACTTTGAAGTTCATAAAAGGCTTGCTGAGCAGAGCAGGAACTATGCATTTGCAGATGACAATTATATGACAGATGAATCATTTGCAGAAGTATTCCATCATCTCTTTTACATATTCGGCCACAAGGTTGTATCTGAAACAATGCAGGAATTTGAAAGAAGGCTGGCAGTAAAGCTCGGCTCAAAAAGAAAAGTTCCTTATTGGATGGCAAGAAACCAGCCGATAATTATGCAGGGCCTTATGACAGGAAGCTGGGGCTGGACAACTCACAGGGAATTTTTCCTGAACCATTACATGAGAAAAGCAATGAAGTATTGCAGCTAAATTAAAAGAATTATTTCTCTTCAGGCTCCATCTTTATGCATTTGACAGGGCATTCTTTTGCGCATACGCCGCAGCCTTTGCAGAAAGTGTAGTCAACTGAAATATCAGGATTGATTGCATTATCTGGGCAGAACTTCCAGCATGTCCCGCAGTTGATGCATTTGCTCTTGTCAATGACAGGCCTTTCAGCTCTCCATCCTCCTGTCGGAAGGTTCTTTGTGCTGCCTGTATTGGCAACATCTGTAACAACTGCGCCTTTTGTCACTTTCACTTTTTCTGAACTTCCTATGTGCGTCATTTTTCAACAGCCTCATACAATTTTTGAATAATCTGCTTGTTTTTATTGGCAAGCTCTCCTTTAAACCTCTGCTCAATTGCCTTGTGCAGTGATTCTATGCTTACCAGGCCTGTAACCTTTGCAAACGCGCCAAGTATTGCTGTGTTTACAATAGCTTTTCCCATTATGTCCATTGCAGCCTGTGTTGCATCAACAGCATAAACCTTGAAATTGTTTTTTAACCCCAGTTCTTCAGGCTTTTTCTTTGAATTGATAATAATTATTCCGTTTTCCTTGACGCCTTCTGTTACATCAAGAGCTTGGACAAGCGATGCGTCAAGCACAAGGACAACATCAGGGCAGTAAACCTGGCTCCTTATGTTGATAGGATTGTCATCTATCCTTACAAATGCATTTGAAGGCGCACCTCTTCTTTCAACTCCGAAATTTGGAAAGCCCTGTGTCTGCTTTCCGTCAAGAAAACCTGCAATGGCAATAAGCTGTGATGTTGTAACAGCACCCTGCCCTCCTCTTCCATGAACTCTAATCTCTATCATTCTATCAGCTCTTTTTAGTTAAAATTTATGAAAATAGTATATAAATGTTGTGCAAACAACAATCTTTTTAAATAGTAACCACCAACTCGTCAAGATAGGGGGATTAATTTGATAATTTACTCAAATATTACTGGATGTTATGTGTTTGATGAGTCTGGAAAAGTTGCAGATAAGGCAGATTTTTCTCCAGAACAGGCTTTAGAAATATCAAAACAGCTTGAAAAAGGCGAATGGATTCAAGCTGAAAAGGACTTTGGCAAAAAATATCCTGAATCATTCTTTCTTGGCTTTAAAAAAGAGAAGCTTGAAGGCGTAAAAATAACAATGGACCCGAAAAAGTTCAGCATGGTGACTGATGCAATGCTGAAAAACTGGGAAAAAGTCAAGGAATACAACACAATAGCAACAAAACTTCTTGTAAAAGAGTCTGTTCATAATGATTCATTAATCATACAGTCAACAAACCAGCTTGATGAGGTTAACAAAGTCATAAACATTCTTGCAAAAAGGCTGAGGGAATGGTATGAGCTGTACAACCCTGAGTTTTCAAAATCAATACAAAGCCATGAAAAGTTTGCAGAGCTTATTTTGCAGAAGCCAAAAACAGAGCTTCTTGCAAGCCTTGGAATAAAG
>JAHWHF010000011.1 GCA_019323415.1 Candidatus Woesearchaeota archaeon
AGGTGATGGCGCACAAGCAGGTTACAAAAAGCGTTGTAGGGTTTGAAGCAGCAAAATCAGTAACAAACGAAGAGCTTCTTGAGCTTGATGTTGAGATACTTGTTCCTGCTGCTCTTGAGAAAGTAATTACACAAGAGAATGCAGGCAATGTAAAGGCAAAGCTTATTGTTGAGCTTGCAAACGGGCCTGTAACGCCTGAAGCTGATGATGTTCTGTTTGGAAAAGGCACAATAGTTGTCCCTGACATACTTGCAAATGCAGGAGGGGTTGTTGTAAGCTATTTTGAATGGGTGCAGAACAGGATGGGATATTACTGGAAAGAGAATGATGTCCTTCAAAAGCTTGAAGAAGTAATGAAGACAGCATTTGAAGAGACTTTCCTGGCAAGCAAGAAGTATAATACAGACATGCGCACTGCAGCACAAATAGTTGCAATTGACAGGATACTTGCTGCTGAAAGGTTAAGAGGCAATCTAAAATAGGTTTGGAGGTAGAAAATGGCAAAAGTAAAAGTATACAGTACACCAACATGCCCTTATTGCGTGATGGCAAAGCAGTTCTTGAAAGAGAACAAGATAGAATTTGAGGATCTCGATGTCTCAAAAGACAGAGCTGCTGCTGAAGAAATGGTTGAGAAGTCAGGGCAGATGGGAGTGCCAGTGCTTGACATTGACGGCGAGATAGTTGTCGGCTTTGACAAGCAAAGAATAAAAAAACTGCTTAAGCTATGAGAAGAATACCAAAAGCAAAACCTGCACATGAAAGCGCCATTGAGTCTGAGACAAAATGGGTTCTCCAGGCAAAATTTACTTTTTTTCTAGTTGTTGCTAATTTTGTAATGTATATTATTTCCCATTATTTCTGGACAGAAGAATTGTTCAAGTCATTGATATTCACAAGGGAATCTTTGCTGGCATTAAACTTCCTTCCAATGATCGCATCATGGTTTTTGCATGCAAACTGGGTGCATCTAACCGGAAACATACTTTTCCTTCTTATATTTGGAAGGGTTGTTGAAAGAAGGTACGGCTTGCTAAAGGCAGTCTTTATTTATTTTGGAGCAGCAATAATATCAGATGTTGTTGCTGGCCTTGTATTCGGCCAGGGAGGATTGGGTGCATCAGGGGCTATAATGGGCCTTGTTGCAGCAGCAGTTATTATTGACCCATTTTATTTAACATACAGGTTTGTGTTCGGCCTGCCCATACCAATTATTGTTGTTGCATGGATAAGCATATTTGCAGATATAATCGGCGTTTTGCAGCCTGTTGCAACAGGCATAGGGCATATTGCGCACCTTTCAGGATTTTTTGGAGTGAGCCTGATCGTCTTTTTATTGCATAAAAAAGACCAGAAGGTAAAATTAGGATTTTTCATAAATATGCTGACACTGCTTGCTGCAGTTCTTATTGCAGTTATGTTTCCAGGATTCAAGATAAACATCCCCGGTGCAGTTGAATGAAGAAAATATTTTTTTTAATAATATTGGCAGTGCTTTTCACAGCTTTAGCTGTAAGTGCTGAAAATGATACTCCGCAAACAGGGGATTTTGAGAAAAGCCTTGATGAAAACATCTCGAAAATACTGGATGCAGCTTCTGAAAAAATTGAGCAGACAAGGGATGAGATGAGGCAGACTTTCCTATTGAAGCTTCTTGCAAAGACAGTTTTAGCAGGCCTTGGAATGCTTATCATTGCATATTTCCTTCTCAACGGCGCGCATATGTACAGGCAGACAAGAAGGTCATACAGGAGAAGGAAGATAATTAATTACATAAAGCAGCATATTGATGAAGGGGAGGCAATGGATCTTATCAAAAGAAAGCTTCATGCAAGAGGATACAGCATGAAGTATATTGATGATGCCATTTACAGGTTTGAAAGAAGGCAGATGGAGCATGAAGTGCTTTTGAGCCTTAGTGAAAAATTCATATATTTTTCATTGATAAATCATAGGCTTCGCAAGTTCGAGACAAAAGACCAGATAGTCACAAATTTCATGTCAAAAGGCTTTGACAGCAGCAAGGTTGAAGAGGCATTCTACCTTTTGGCGCAGCGCTACGAGCTTCAGCATGCAAGGCAGACTAAGCTTAAGAGTTTCTATCCAAGAAGCTACAGGCACATGAAAAGGATATTGAGGAGAAGAAGGCTTTTTGCATTGATTGAGGCAGGGCTTAACAAGAAAAAGTCGCATGAGGAAATATATGAGATTCTCACATTAATGGGCTACAAAAGCAGGCATATTGAGGATGCTTTTTTCAGGTATGATGATTACAAGAACAGGGATTTCTGGCTTATTGAGTTTTTGAGGAGCCTTGAGACAGAGGAGCAGAAAAAGAAAAGGCTCGTCCACCAGCTGATAAGGGATGGTGTGAAAGATAACAGGCCTACAAAAGCAATCATTGATGACCTTGTGAATGCAGGAATAAGGGCAGATGATGCGATGAGCATGCTAATAAGGTACAGGGGGCATTAATGCCCGAACTGGACAAGAAGGTCAATCTTTAGTTTCTTTATTTCTTCAGGAATATCGCACGCGCCAAAGCATGAGCCAAGCCATATCAGGACTTCTGCATCAGTTTTCTCTGTTATTTTCTGCTGTATTGCCTTTGCCTGCGGCTTCAGGCCGTCAGGCAGCTGTATGCATACCCTTTTCAGCTTGTCTTTGTTGATCTTTTCAATCAAATGGTTAAGTTCCAATTCCATAATGTGGATTTTCATTGCTTTGTATTTAAATCTTTTCTTGATAAACTTTATAAACAGATTATAGTTTTCATCATCCATTGCGCCGGTGGTCTAATGGCTATGACTGCGGCCTTCCATTTAATACAAGAAGGCAGCCGTATATCCGGGTTCGAAAATGCAGGCCCAACGCGTGCCGCATTGGGAAGTCCCGGCCGGCGCATATTATTATCTTGTTCTTAAAAAATAACAAAAGAAGAAAGAAAAAATAAAAATGTTTATTCTAGTAGATATGTCTCGCCGTCTGCAGGGACAAAAAATCCTTCTTTGTCGTTTGTGACAATCAGAACAACAGGCGCATCATCTGGTATTGTAACTTCCTTAACAATACCTTTGTCAAGCTTGCTTATTTTCATGCTTGATTCCTGTGTCTGTGTTATGTCGCATGCCACCAATGAAAGCAGCAATAATGCCAGTCCTGCTACAATTAGGAGTTTTTTCATTTTTTAGCACCCTTTTTCTTTACATAAACAACAGCACCAGCAACTACAACAACTGCAACCAATACGCCTATTACTGTGAATTCAGGCACTTGTGTTATCTGTTTGCAGATGACGCCGTCTCCAAGGCAGTCAAAGCAGTAGTTAAGGAATTGTCCTATTGCTAAGAGTCCTCCATCCTGTGGCCTGTTTGATTCGCACTTGATGCACAAAATCAATGGTGTCCGGCCATCGCTGATATAATGGTCAGGGTCGTCTCCTGCATATATCCATGTGATTTTGTTTCCAACCTGGTTTGCAACCCATAAGCTGTCTTCATAAGGGTATGCTGGCTGGCAGTTAAGGCCGTCTATTTCTTCCATAACTCCTGAAACAGTCACGCCCTCGCCAAGAAGCATCTCCTGGCAAATTTCAATGTACTGGTTTTCAGCAGGCATATGCTCGCTTGAGCATGAAGCCCATGAAGAAGGACATCCGATGTCATATCCGCATTTAGGGCAAGCTTCGTTACTACCTTCGCCCTCCAAGAAAAATTGAATGCTGACGCAATTTGTGCAAGTTGTTGCGTTAACAATTGCAGAAAGCATCAACAAAAGTCCGATAAATAATATCACCTTTTTCATACGACATTAAAACTATTTCACCTATATAAACCTTTCTTTATTCATATGCATTAACTTTATAAACTAATTCCGAGTAATGAGGGCTTATGGGG
>JAHWHF010000012.1 GCA_019323415.1 Candidatus Woesearchaeota archaeon
GCCTTATAGTCTTCAACAGCTTTTGGATTCTCTTTAATAGCCTCATTGCAGAATTTCTTAAGCTCTTCTTCACCCGATACTGCTCCAAGGCCTTTTTTCTTCACATATTCCTTTGGAGAGAACGGCTTTTCAACAAGCTCCTCAAGAATCTTCTGCGCAGTTGTCTCTGTTATTGTCTTGTCCTGCACCATGCTGAGAAGCTCTATGATATACTTTTCATCAATCATAAGGTCTTTCATTTCTTTCTGGCTGTAGTTAAGGACCCTCAGCAATTCGCGCCTAAGCCATTTTGCAGCAAGCTTTGGGTCAATCTCATTTGCAACCTTTTCAAAAAGCTCTGCAAGAAGTATTTCTGAGCTTAATATGACTGCATCCTCTTTTGGTATGCCAAGCTTTGTGTATTTCTCAATCTTCTGCTCAGGCTTCTCAGGCAGAGTATGCCTTATTGCATCAATATATTTATCATCAATCTTTACAACAGGCAGGTCAGGCTCTGGAATGAACATGTAGTCCTGCGCAGTCTCTTTTGTCCTCATCATGATTGTATGGCCTTTCTCTTCGTCCCATGCCCTTGTATGCATTAATGTAACAGGCTCTTCCTGCTGCCTTTCTATGTCATATTCAATTGCCCTTACAATGCTCTTTAGCGAGTTGACATTTTTTATCTCAACCCTTTTGAAGTCAGGAGCTATGCTGACATTAATGTCGCTTTTTATGCCTGCTTCTTTGTCTATTGCATTGACATAGCCAAGAGCTGTAAGAAGCTTTTTTATCCATTCCCTAACTTCGTCAGCCGACTTGAAGTCAGGCTCTGTAACAATCTCTATAAGAGGAAAGCCGCACCTGTTATAGTCAACTTTTCCTGAGACAGGATCCCATCTTGCAGGGTCTTCTTCAAGATGGACTTCTGTAATTCCTATGCCGAGGAAATTTCCTTTCTCACCGACAGGAACAGCATATGAGCCTGACATTGTTTTCTGGAAGCCGTTAGGCAAATCAGGCCATGAATAATGCTTTCTCTGAAAAAGAAGATTGTGGTTGATTGTGCAGTTAAGCATGAGCCCGCATTTGATAATCTTGTCAACTGCCTCTTTGTTTGGAAGCATTGGCTTGTTGCCCGGCTGGCCAGTGCAGACAGGGCATATGTTTGTGTTTGGCCCAGAATTTGTTGAGACTTTGCAGTTGCAGAACAATTTTTTCTTTGTCTCATTCATCATGAGATAGCCGTGAATCTCAAGACCTATTTTTGCTTCTACCATCTTTTAATCCTGAAATCGAGGTTAATTTATATAGATTTCCCTCGAGAAAACAAAGGTTTATAAGTGAGTTCGTATTTATGTAATCTAAATTTTAAATAAACCAAAAAACCGAGGGGTGAATTTAAATGGCAGAAGTACTAGTTAAATGTGGCGTAAAAAGGCAGCCTGGCTTTCTATACTTCATAGACAAGAAAGGCAATGTTGCAAGAGCTAAGATGGCTCGAGGCAAGAAAAAGAAGGGAAAGGTAAAGCAGGAAGTTCTTGTCAAATGTGGAGTAAAGAGACAGAAAGGATGCCTATACTTCTTGGACAAGAAAGGAAATGTCGCTAAGACCAAGATGGCTAGAGGCGGCAAAAAGAAGAGAAAGTAAATCTCTTTTTTTCTTAATTTTTTATTTTAAATTTTTCTCATGCTGAAATGCGACTTCCACATACATACAGGCGAGGATAGTTATGACTCAATACCTTATTCTTCAAGAGAGCTGATAAAGCTTGCAGCAAAGCAGAAATATGATGTCCTTGCAATAACAAACCACAACAAGTGCACAGCAAACCAAGATATCAAGAGATTTGCAAAAAAGCTCGGCATACTTCTTATCCCCGGGCTTGAGCTCAACATAGGGATGAAGCATATTCTTGTCCTCAACTCAATGAAATGCCCTTCTGTAAAGGGCATGGAAAATCTTGAGGATTTGAAAAATGAAAACACTTTTCTTATAGCGCCTCATCCTTTTTTCCCCCACCCAAGCTCAATGCGCCACAGCTTTTTCATGCAGCACAAGCACCTGTTTGATGCACTTGAGTATTCATTTTTTTTCACAAAAGGAATAAACTTCAACAAAAAAACAATTAGAATGGCGCGCAGATACAAAATACCTGTTGTTGCAAATTCAGATGCACACCATCTCAGCAACCTTAACACTAATTATACTTTTGTTGATGCAGGCAAGAGCATTGATTCTGTTTTCGAGGCAATAAGAAAAAACAAAATTAAACTGCATATGCAGCCATTGCCTTTCTCAAGATTCTCAAAAATATGCTATGGAGTTGCCAAATACACTGCAAAAGAATTCATAACAAGCAAATTCTAGATAACATCTATAAAACAAATGAAAATAAGTGTATAACAAACCCAGCTATAACAGGCACAAGTATGTTGTCGTTTATCTGCAGGTATTCAAAATCAATAAGCTCTGCAACCATTGCAAGCAATGCGCCGAAGAATGCCTGCACAGGATGGACAAAGACCATTGCGCCCACTGTTCCCATGAATATGCCTGCGATTGTGCCTTCAACTTTCTTTACGCTGTGAAGTGTTGTTGATATTTTTCCAAAAGGCCCGAATATGTTTGTGAACCCGTCTCCGAATGCAAGAACCATTATTGCAGCAAGCGCTGTATTTTTCTGGAAAAGAAGCAACGTTATAAGGCTCCCTGCAACAAAATAAAATGAGCCTTTTCCAGGGAATTCTTTGTATGCTTCAGGCCTTTCAAAATGCCTCAAGAACCAGTCAATGACAGGAAGCTTTGTCTTCCTGCTTATCGCAGAAATAATAAGGCCTCCAACAAGAGCTGCGCACATTATGTAGATTAGCAATTTATATTCTAATATTAAAGCAAGAATTACTATTGATATGCCAAGCCCCATATGGAACAAGGCCCTGTTAACCTCTTTTTTGTAATCCATTTTGGATTTTCTGGTAAGCTTCTTTGAGGCTTGAAACAACAAAATCAGCCTCATATGGCTTATTATGAAGGTTAATATAAATAGTTTTTGTATTAAAGCCAAGCTGCCTTAAGTTGTTGCCTGACTCAACATCATTCTTTGTATCACCAACAACCCAAAGCATTTCCTGCCTGTTGTGGCCTATGCCCTCTAATGCCCTTAGCGCGAGCTCAGGGCTTGGCTTGTTCGGCAAGACAAAGTCATAGCATGAGACTGAGCCTTTCCTGAAAAAAACATCAAGCCCAAGGCCGTTTATCTCTGCAAATGCCTTTTCTTGGGGCGTGTTAGTGAATATCCCGAGCCTGTAAAAAGCGCCAAGAATCTGCAGTATGGGTATTGTGTCAGGAAATAATTTTATCCTTCCTTCCCTTACAGCTCTAGCCCTGTCAGAATCATGCTTGATCCATACTTTAAAGAAATCAGCTGTATCAAGGTTATAGCTTCTTATGAAATCCTCAAAATGGTCAAGGTTTCTTTCAACAACATCATCAATGGTTGTATGTATTCCAAGCTCCTTCAGGCAAGTATGCGCCACATAAGGAAAATACTCCCTGTTGTCGACCAAAGTGTTGTCAAGATCAAATAATATTGCCCCCATAATATTTTGGTCCAGGCAATGAATATTTAAGAATTTCTATTTGTTGGTTAGAATCCTTCTTTTTTGCTTGCAAGCTCTTCTGTAGGGCTTTCATCTGCCTCTCTTGCAATCTGCTCTTCAGGCCTTGGCTGCTTTGCCTTTGCTGCAAGGTCAAGCTTGATGTGGTTTTCCTTTAATGCAGCTTCATCAACAGAGCTTGGGCTGTTGTCCATTGGGCACTGCGCAGCCTTGTTCTTTGGGAAAGCAATAACTTCCCTTATGTCATTTGTGCCTGTCATCAGAGCAACTATCCTGTCAAAGCCAAGCGCAAATCCTCCGTGCGGAGGAGCTCCGTACTTGAATGCCTCAAGAAGAAAGCCGAACTTCTTTTTTGCATCTGCTTTCTTAAGACCTATAACCTTCATGACATTCTCCTGAATGTCTTCCCTGTGTATCCTTATGCTTCCTGAGCCAAGCTCAACACCGTTAAGCACAAGGTCGTAAAGAGTGCCTGTCACATTTCCTGTTTCTGTCTCAAGCTTGTCAAGCCACTGCTTTTGCGGCATTGTGAATATGTGATGCTCAGGCTCCCATCTTTCATCTTCATCATTCCAGTGGAACATTGGGAAATCAACTATCCAGCAGAACTCGAAAACATCATTCTTAAGCAGGCCGAGCTTGTCTGCAACTTTTATCCTTATGTGGCCAAGCGCATTCTCAGCAACTCTCTGCTTGTCTGCAACAAAAAGTATAAGGTCATTGTCCTCTGCTTTTGCAGCCTTGGCAATCTTTTTCTGTATATCTTCTGAAAAGAATTTTACAATGCTTGACTCAAGCTTGCCTTTTTCAAACTTCATCCACGCAAGGCCTTTTGCGCCGTGTGTTGCTGCAAATTCAGTCCACTCACCTTCGATTTGCTTTCTGCTTATTCCTGCGCATGCTTTTGCATTTATTGCTTTAACAACACCGCCTTTATTCACAGTATCTACAAATACTTTGAAATCAGAATCCTTGACTATCTCACTCACATCGAAAAGCTCAAGCCCAAACCTCAAGTCAGGCTTGTCTGAGCCGTATTTTTCCATAGCCTCATAGTATGGAATCTTCCTGAAAGGCGTCTTTATGCCAATGCCAATGCTTTCATTGAAAATTGACTTCATAACACCTTCTATAATTTCAAAAACATCCTCCTGCTCAACAAAGCTCATCTCTAAATCTATCTGTGTAAACTCTGGCTGCCTGTCTGCCCTCAAGTCCTCATCCCTCAGGCATCTTGCAAGCTGGTAATACCTGTCGCAGCCTGAAACCATAAGTATCTGCTTATACAGCTGCGGTGACTGCGGGAGTGCAAAGAATTTTCCTGCATTAACCCTGCTTGGAACAATATAGTCGCGCGCGCCTTCAGGGGTGCTTTTCACAAGCAAAGGAGTCTCAATCTCAAGGAATTTTTTTGAGTTCAAGAAATTCCTTGCAGCCTGTGCAGCTTTGTGCCTGATTAAGAATTTTCTCTGCATTTCAGGCCTTCTCAGGTCAAGATAACGCCATCTCAGCCTCAGGTCATCGCTTGCAACCTTTTTGTCATCAACCTCAATAGGAGGAGTGTCTGCCTTGTTGAGAACCTGTATTTTTGAGCTTATCACCTCAACTTCCCCTGTAATAAGAGTAGGATTAACCATTTCTTTTGGCCTTGGCCTTACTTTGCCTTCAGCCTCTATAACCCATTCCCTTCTTACTGCCTCAGCAATAGAATGCGCGTCCTTGTTCTCGCTTGGGTCAAATACTATCTGTGTAAGGCCATACCTGTCCCTCAGGTCAATAAATATTTTTCCGCCATGGTCCCTTGCAGTCTGTACCCAGCCCTGCAGTATTACTTCTTTTCCAACATCATCCTTCTTTAATTCGCCGCATGTGTGCGTCCTTTTCATAGGTTAGGCGGTTTGAGAATTTGTATTTAAACATATCGGTACGTTTAAATATTTGGTTATTGAATGGCAATAGGGGTCAATGATGATGTTATCCCCGTCTGATTAATGATGAGGGGAGTAACTGCTGAGGCCCCTTTTCTAAACTAAGAATTTGCCTTTATCCATAATTTTTCTGCCATCTACAACTATTGTTGTTTTTCTCATTACAACATCCATATGGGCTTTGCTTGACCAGTTTGCTTTTGTCATTTTTGGATACGGATAGCCGAATGCAATATGGACTCCTGGAAATTTTTCATCCTGAAGCATTGAGCCTACAAACTTTTTCAAAAATATGTTTGTGCCTATAGCAAACTCGCCAACCCTATTAGCATTTTTGTCCTGCTTTATGTATTTCTCTACTCCATTGACAAGCTTTTTGCTTTTGTGCTCAACTTTTACAACCCTGTTATTTTTGATTGTAAATGTCATTGGCGATTTCAGCAGGCCGTTGCTAATGAAAACATCGCCAAGAAGCTCAACAACAGCTTTGCCTTCAACATTCAATGGCGCTGTGAACACTTCTCCGTCAGGAAGGTTGCTCCAGTGCCCATTTTTTATCATGCCGTCGCATATAACCCATTTCCTGCTTTTGCTGAATGCTGCTGTAATGTCTGTTCCCAGGCTGTTTGTCACCCTTATTTTTTTTGCTTTCTTTACAATATCATAAATCTTCTTGGAAATTTTATGTATCCTGCCATAATCTGCATTCATGCCAGTCTTCATCATTTCAACTGTAACACCAGGCATGCCTGCATGCCTTGCACCATGCGATGTTACTGCCTTCTGTATCACCCTTCTTATTGTGACAAGCTCATTCAGCTTTCCTTTTGCATATTTGTTTGCTGCAAAAAAAGAAACATTGCACTTCATTAATGCTTTTTTTATTTCATCAGGAAGCTTCGGCAAAGGCCTTTTCCCGTAATGCTCAAGAACAAACATGCCAACATTTTTTGTCTTTTTCAGAGCAGCATTTTTCAATGCATTGCCGACTTTCAATGCTTTCATGTCTGTTACTATCACCACCTTCTCCCCTGCTTTTACTTTCATGCACTTGTTTACAGCCTGCCAAGCTCCTTTAAGAACAAGATTTCTATTGTTTTTTTTCATATTACCCTAATCTCTGTATCCAATCCAAGCTCTTCGCATTTCTGCTTGAAAATCTCTGCATCTTTTTTTGTGCCTACAACAGAACCGTAATGTACAGGTATGCACACCTTTGCATTTATCTCATGCAGTGCCTGCGCAGCTTCTTCTGCATTCATTGTATATGTGCCTCCTATAGGAAGGAAGGCAACATCAATATTCTCAAGATTTGACATTTCTGGTATTTTGTCAGTGTCTCCTGCAAAGTAAATCCTTTTTCCTTCAACTGTCACAACAAAGCCAATGCCCATTCCTTTTGGATGGAACTTTTTTCCAATGTTGTATGCATGGACTGCCTCAACTTTTATGTTTCCTATTGAGATCTTGTCTCCAGGCTTTACTGTCTTGATGCTTCCAGTATGGGTTTTTGCTGCAGCCTGCGTTGTAATAATAATTGTATCCTCTTTCTGCAGTGCTTCAACGTCGCTTGGAGAATTGTGGTCAAAATGGTCATGGGATATCAGTATAAGGTCTGCCTTTTCATCATCAGAAATCTTGTAAGGGTCAAAATAAAGAACTGCACCTGTTTTTGACTTAATCTTGACAGAAGCATGGCCAAGCAGCTTGATTTGCATAATGCTCCATTTTGTTTAGAAATATATAAAGTTTATTGATTGATGTCTTCCCATGCCTTAAGAACATTAAAGAGAAGGTCTTCCTTGAACGCAGGGCACATGACATGCAGGCCTACAGGAATATTGTCAATCTCGCCGCATTTTACAACACCGGCGCATATCTCTGCAAGGTTTGCAGGAATTGTGAAAGCGTCATAAGCATACATGACTTTCGGGTCCTCTATCTTTGTGCCAATCTTGTGCGGAAGCACAGGCGTTGTCGGGCTTATTATTATGTCAACATCTTTGAATGCATTTTCAAAATCCTTTTTGATTAATTTTTTGACCTGCAAAGCTTTCCTGTAATATTTGCCGTGGAACTCTGCCTTGCTTATCTCCTGGCCTCCAAGAATCCTCCTAAGAACCTCCTCGCCGCATGTGTCCTCTATCTTGCGGCCATATTTCCTGCCGTCAAACTTTCTTGTTCCTGAAAAGAACTCAACATAAACAAGAGGATAATATGTCTGTATTGCAAGGTCAACATATTTCAGCTGAACCTGCCTGATTTCGCTGCCAAGGCTTTCAGCAAGCCTTTTTGCAGAGTTTTCAATAAGCTCATTAATCCTTTCATCGCTGCACAATTTTTTGAAGTCATCGCTCAAGCCTATCCTTATTTTCTTTGGCAGCTTGAATTTTGTATAGTCCTTGATTTTTTCATCAAATGTTGTAGCATCATAATCTGATTTTCCTGCAATCACTGAAAGCATCAATGCAGAGCCGAACACATCTTTTGACAACGGGCCTATCTGGTCAAGGCTCATGCTCAAGTCAACAATGCCGTACCTTGAAACCCTGCCGTAGCTTGGCTTGATGCCGACAACACCGCAGTGCGATGCAGGATTTCTTATGCTTCCTCCTGTGTCTGTTCCCAATGATATGTCGCACATGCCTGCTGCAACGCTTGCTGCAGAGCCTGAGCTCGACCCTCCTGGCACTCTGCCCGGTGCTGCAGGGTTGTCTGTAACGCCGAATGCAGATGTCTCTCCGCTTGAGCCTGAAGCAAACTCATCGCAGTTAAGCATTCCAATTATAATGCCGTCTTCTGCCTTTATTTTTTCAACAGCATCTGCATCAAAAGTGCCTTTGTAGTTCTCAAGCGTCTTTGAAGCGCATGTCACAGGCAGGCCCTTCACAGAAATTACAGATTTTATGCCTATAGCCAGGCCTGCAAGCTTTCCTGCCTTGCCTTTTTTTATCTTTTCATCAACAAGCTTTGCATCATTGACTGCATTGTGGTTTATATGTATGAATGAATTGATTTTTTTATCGTGCTTTTCAATGACTTTAAGGAAATTAGAGATATTGTCAACTGCAGAAAGCTTTTTTTTCTTGATTAGCTCGAGCTTTTCTTTAACTCCATCTACCATTTTTTCTTTTCCATAACCAGCTGCCTGTCTTCTGTTTTTGGGGCATTGTTAAGCATCCTTTCACCAAAATCAGAAGTCTTGTACTTGTCCTTGCCAGGCTTTCGCATGACATCCTTTCTCTGGACTCCGAATTCCTCTTTAATGTCTTCAGCCTTTTCAAGCGCAGAAACAAACTCATCCATCAGTTTTTTCGCCTGCTCTTTTATTTTCTCGCGGTCAACCATTTTGTTTCACAGCAACATTTATTTTTGCCTGAGCTTTAATCCAAACACAAGGTCATCAAGCTTCTTAAGGTCCCATTTGACTCCGTCAACCTTTCTCCTTAGCTCAGAGTTCCTCAAGTCAAACTGCATAAGCTCATCGTAAAGCTCATCAACAAACTTCTTGATTTCAACTACTTTCTGGGTATCATCATTTATTCCTGAGTTTACAGCATTCCTGACAAGCTCGCCTGTAAGGTCGCACAGGCCAAGAAGATAATATTCAGCATCAACTGCAAGCTCTTTTTTTGTAGGCAGCTTTTTTGTTTTCTCAAAATGATAATATGCAGCAGCCTCAACATACTCCTGTATTGCCTGCTTGAAAGAGCCTATATCAAGCTTAGGGTCCTTCTGCACCTTGCTGCTGATTTTTTCAGCCAGGCTTTTTATCTCATTCAGGTCCTTTTCAGCTGATGAAAAATCCTTTCTGTGAACAGCATAAATTATCTGCTTGCTTAGCTTTATTATGTCTCTTGACTGCCTGATGAGCTCTTCCCTTTTCTCATCATATTCTTCTATCTCTTTCCTCATTTCAATGAAATCTTTCTTGTCCAATGCCATAGTGCGCACAAAACCCCGGCTTTTTATAAACCTTGTTGTGAAAAACAAAACATTTATAAATCAACTATTGCTTTTTTTCAATAATGGCAGATACTGTATTTGGAGGTGTGATAGAGTTCATAACCCGGCTCGGGTTTTATGATGTTATCCTTCCATTCTTGCTGACATTTACATTAGTTTACGCTATTCTTGACAAGACAAGGGTTCTCGGCACAGAAAGGAATGAGCCAAGAAAAAACCTTAATGCAATGATTGCATTTGTAATGGGCCTTCTTGTTGTTTTCACAAAGCCGCTTGTAATGGCTATAAACGAGTTCCTTGCAAACATGGTTGTCATATTCATCATAGGAGTTATGTTCATGGCAGCAGTTGGAATTTTCCTAAAGCAGGGAGAGTTTTCATTATACCAGGAAAAGAAAGGGCTTTTCTGGACAATTGTCGGCTGCGTTGGAGCAGCAATGATACTTTTGCTTTTGCACGCATTAAGGACAGCGTCAGGAAAAACATGGCTTAGTGTTGTATGGGACTTTGTAACATCAGCATGGACAAGCCAGGCAGCAGCAGCTGTTTTGTTTGTTATCGGCATTGTCGGCTTTATGTACTTTATAACAAAGAAGCCAAGCGAGGACAATGAAGAAAAGAAAGGCGGATAATAGAAAGCTATATATATTATATTTCGTTAAATAAACTCAAAGAGGCGATATAAATGGTATGGTATAGGGATGTTGTTTACGACTTAAGGGATTTGGGATTATTGGATGTTATCCTTCCTTTTATGCTTATTTTTGTTCTAGTGTTTGCTATTCTGCAGAAAGTCCCTATTTTGGGATCTACAGCTGAAGCAAAAAGGTACAACATGGTTGTTGCCCTTGTAATGGGCCTTCTTGTTGTGCTGCCTCATGTATTGTACGGCGGAGCTTCAGGGGACGGAGAGCTTACACTGACAACAAGTGGAGGAAAACATTACCCTGATGTTGTTGACATCATAAACAATGCACTGCCAACAATATCTGTATGGCTAATCGCAATTTTAATGGTCATGCTTCTTGTAGGAATGTTTGGAAAAGAGGTTAAGCTCACACAAAGCTTCCAGGGATGGATTCTCCTTGGAGCAGCAATCATAGTGTTTTATGTTTTCGCTCTTTCAGCAAACTGGTTTGACGCTCCAAACTGGCTAAGCTGGCTTGATGACAGGGGCAACCAGGCAGTATTGCTGATATTGCTGGTGTTTGGAATAGTAATTGCATATGTTACAGGTTCAGACAAGCCCGCAGGCACAGAGGGAAAGAAAAGCTTTATCCAGGTGCTTGGAGAGCAGCTTAGGGGCGAGGGCGAAGCCCGCGGTACCTGAGTAAATAGGATTATAATTAAAAATGGCAACATTTCTTGATATAGGATTATTGCAGCATGTTTCAATAATCTTTCCAATGCTTCTTGTGTTTACTGTTGTATACGCAATACTTCAGTGGCTAAAGCCTTTGGGAGATGACAAGGGAATAAACTCAATAATCGCATTGTCTGTTGCAGCTCTTCTTTTGTTCTCAACTGACGCAGTTAATTTAATCAAGTTCATATCTCCTTGGTTTGCAATACTTTTCATATTCATATTTTTTGTAATAACTGCGTTCAGGTTCACAGGAGCGCCTAGCGCAGCAATTGAAAAAGTCATGTCAAGTTGGGGGGTCATACACTGGTGGCTTCTTGCGATTGCAGTGCTTATAATTCTCGGCGGAGTGTCTGAAGTATACGGCCCAAGGATATCTCCAATAGGAGGAGAAGGCATTAATGAGACATCAGGAACAGCTGTTGATGAAGGCGAGCCAGGATACCAGCAGACAGTCATTAACATAATATTCCATCCAAGGGTTCTTGGCCTGATTATGCTGTTATTGATAATTTCTTTTGCAATACGCGCATTAACTGAATCACCGCCCGTATAATGCTGTATTTTTATAATATTTTTTAAAATTAAGAAATATCTTCTATTGAGCCGAATATCTCTTCTGTCCTTGACTTCCCTTTTGGTGCAGGCTTTGCTGTTTTTTGAGCTGCAGCGGATGGCGCCCTTTCTCTTTGCGCCCCTGCTGCCATCAAGTCAGGAAGAGCTTTCTGAAGAACTTTTGTGAATGCCTTTACATCAGAGTCAATATCTGCCATTTTCCTTTCCTGGGCCTCAAGCTCTTCTGATATTGCAGACTGTGATTTTGAAAGCTTTGTGCTCATGTCTTCGAGCGTCTTTTTCATCAAAGCCATTTCCTTTTCAACGCTTTCTTTCCAGTCAACAATCTTGTTGACATTCTCAACAAGAACATCCCATTTCTCATCAATTATTGCCTCTGCTATCTCCTGTATTCTTTCAACAGAAGCTCCAGCGCCTGCTGAAGGCAATGGCGGAAGCTCTGAAGGCATTGGCTGCATAGGGTTTTCAGGAGAAGGAACATCTGTTATTCTTTCAGGCGCAACCATGCCTTTAATGTCAGCCTGGCTCATTGCCTCAAAAATCTGGTGCGACTTAAAGCCGTCTTTCTGGAGCATCTCAACAATCTGGTCATCTGGCATGCCCTGCTGCCTGAGCTTGAGCACATTGTCTGTAGGAATGACCGGTTTTTTCTCAGCTTTTGCACCAAACAATGCCATCATATCACCTAAACCCAATTATTCTGAACAATCTATTTAAAGTTTTCTTTTGGCTTCCTTAATCATGCTTTCTGCCTGTTTCCTTGTAAGGAATTCTACAGGCTCCCACAGATCAAGATACTTTGAGAGTGCTTTAAGGTCCTCTGCCTTTGCAGCCATGCCAAGCTCTTTTGAGAAGCCGTCAACATTTTCCCTTAGCTTGATTATCTCGCGGTTAAGC
>JAHWHF010000013.1 GCA_019323415.1 Candidatus Woesearchaeota archaeon
AGCCAAATATCAGCCGAACATGTGTGCAAAGAAGTATTTTAATGACTGCCAGAAACTCAGCTTTTCAAGCTCTATTGCAAACTGCGATGTTTTTTCATATTTCCTGCCAGACAAGTCAGAATATTCTGCCTTAAGTTCAAAATTGTTCTGACCTTTGAAAAGATTCATGCCCAAGAGCCTGAGCTCAAATATCCTAAGCTCATCAACCTGCCATTTGTTCAGCTCTTCTCCGTTGTCAAACAAACTAAGCGTCATGTTTTCAAATTTAGAGTTAATCGACATGTTGAATATTACATTAAACTCATCTTCATATGCAACCTTTTCAGGCGCGATAACATCAATAGAAAGTTCAGGGACTTCAAGAACATTCATATTCATCAGAACCCTTTTGAAAACATCGTTATTGCTTGCCTCTACTTTCAGCTCCTGTTTTCCATAATTTCTTGGCGCAAAATCAAATGCAAGCGAGTAATCCTGGTTAATCTTTAGGTCAATTGTATTGCATGAGTTCTCAAAGCATACTTTAAGCCCATTAAGGTTAAGGTTGCCTTTGTTCGAAAGCTCGCATTCTATTTCTGCTGTCTGGTCTCCATAAATAAAACCAGGCGCATTGCAGAACATGTTGAATTCCTTTGAATAAACCTTGACATCCTCCTGTCTCAGGCTGAAAAGCTCGTCTTCAATTTCAGACAAACTGTAGGCTGGATGGTCATATCTTACTTCAAGGCTTGTGACGCTGTAAGATGTTTTTGCATCATTAACAGATATTGGAGCCCTGTACCTGTAGTCTTTGTCAAGGCTGCTTTGCGCTTTTACAATCCAGTAATATTTTTTTGTCTGCCCTGGCTCAAGAAGAACATATCTTACGTCATTGCCCATGACTTCAAGGACATCAGCAACATCAATTATCAAAATCAATGGCATGTAAAAATTATTGCTGTTCTTTACCTCTGCCTCAACCAAATCATACGAGCCAAAGCCAATATTTTCTTTTACAGGCTTTGCACTGATGTCAATTCCAGATGCATGTGTTCCTGAAACAGATACGCGCTCCATTGATATATTCAATGGGTTTGTATCAACATCCCCGCCAATCCAAGAATAATATGCTGAAGATGAAGTTACATCTGCACCTTTTCTCAGCTCAATGTGCGCAAGGTCAACATCGCCGAGCTGGCCGTAAGTCACATCAAAAGGCGCCCAGCCAAAGCCAGGGAAATAAACTTCAACCCATGCATGAGGCCCCCATCCTGGCCTGAACAACTCGCTTTCTGTATATGCATAGCCTGAGACAAATCTTGTAGGTATCCCCAATGACCTTGCCAATGCAATAAACAATGTGCTCATCTCATCGCATACTGCCCTCCTGTTTTCTATTACCCAGCTTGCTTTTTGTGAAGAATATACAAGCTCTGGCTGAAGGTCATACGTCACATTTTCATTAATCCATTTTCCAATCTTGTGCACAATAACATAAAGGTCATCCTCGCCGTTTGCAATGTCTGTTGCAAGATTTATTATATCATCATTTCTCCTGAAATCAATCAAGTCCGTTGACTTAAGGTACTGGTTAAATTCAGAAGACAGGCCGGCCAAAGGATATTTTACTTTTGAGCGCACAGGAAGAAATTTGGGATAAGTCTTTACCCTTGCTTCAAGGCTTATGTCCAAATCCCCCATGCTCGGGCTAGGAAAAAAGAAAACCTGGTTCTCTGAATCAGGGTCTGATGATTCTGATAATATTTTTTGGAAATCAGAAGCCACAGGATAAAGAGTCACATTAACCCTCAGGTTCTGCACACCTGATCCAATCTCCATCTGTGAGCTGATTGACACATCAACATCAGCGCTTGCAGACTCATAAATCCAGTCTGTATCAGCCAGCGCAATTGGAATTAGCAAAAAAAGAATTAATGCCAGCAATCCTCTTTTTCTCATTTTAAAAATAAAACGCCGAGGGAGGGACTTTCACTTTCTGTGTTTTGAACCCTCGTGCCCTGTTGGACATTGGATCTTCGCCAATAAAGGTAGCAATCCAACGCTATGGCCAGGCTAAGCGACCTCGGCATATAGGTATGAAAACAAGAAACCATTTTTAAATTATTCCCTTTTATGCATAACATTTATAAAAAACTCGCAATTTGCCACGTTTACAGCGGGGTGGTGGCAGCCAGGAGTGCCCGTCGGGCTCATAACCCGAAGATCGGAGGTTCAAATCCTTCCCCCGCTATTTCTACTTTATTTTCAGAATATAAATGAAAAAATATCAGAATTATTTCTTGTAATAGCCTGCGTCAATAAGTGCATTTGTTACAAGGTCTTCAACATTGCCGCCTGTGTTTCTGCTTGGCGCAACTGTCATCTTTTTTGTATAAATCCTGTTTACGCCGTCTCTTGCAGTAACCTGTATTTCTGTTTTTGCTCCTTTTACAAATACAATGTCATATTGAAGATTATCAATAGCATCAAGTATTTTCTGCTTGTCTTCTGTCTTAAGCTTGTTTTCAAGATATGCCTTTACCTGCGTATATGCAACAGGGTCCCATCCGTTCTGAGGCTTGAATCCTGACTTGATTTGTGAAACAAGCTTTGAAAGGTATTTTTTGTGGCCTGGCGCAACCTCGTCTGATTTTAATGCTGCTTCTACGTCATTCAGATTATGGGTGTATGTTTTTCCATAATTGTCGCCAATCAATGTCTCAAGCTCTTTGTCAGGGTCCTCAGCTATTTCTTTTGGCTCTTTTTCAGGAGCTTTGTAAACATCCTTTGTCTCAAACAGCTTCATGACAACATATTTCTTTTCTGTTTTAGTTGTTTCAGCATTAAGTGTAACATATTTTGGTTCTGGCTTTGGCTCAGGTTTAGGTTCTGGCTTTGGCTCTGGTTTTGGCTCAGGCTTAGGTTCTGGCTTAGGTTCTGGCTTAGGCTCAGGCTTTGGCTCAGGTTTAGGCTCAGGTTTAGGTTCTGGCTTAGGTTCTGGCTTTGGCTCTGGCTTAGGTTCTGGCTGATTAATTACTGTTGTATTGTTGTAAGTATCTCCATCTCCTCTTCTAGTCAAAACCCATGCTCCGATGCCTGCTGCAATCACAAGGCTTGCTGCAACACCCAATCTTACAATATCATAAGGCTTTTTGTTTGAATCATAAGGCATTTTTTTCGTAGGCCTGATTTGAGTTGGTGTTTG
>JAHWHF010000014.1 GCA_019323415.1 Candidatus Woesearchaeota archaeon
AATCTTCCTTAGCATTTCCCTTATCTTGTCATCTGCCCTGACAGCTGCAACAACAAGGCCTCCGAATGTATCTCCTTTCAATGACTCGTCTGAGCCCACAACAATGCCTGTCTCTTCCTTGAATTCTGCCTTCAGTATCTCCTCGCCAATCCTTAGCTTGTTAAGGACATTCTTTATCCTTTTAATCTCGTTGACCTTTCCCTGCAGAAGAAGCTTTCCCGACTTGTAGAGTATAAGCATGCACGGGCCGTTCATCCTTGTTATCTCATATTCTGTCTTTGGCGCAGAATATGAAAAGCCGTAGCCAAGAAGAATGTCGAGCTCTTTTTTGTTAACTTTCCTGAATGTAACCATTAAAATTCACCAAGCTTTTTCTGGCCTTTATCCATCTTAAGCCTTTTCAGGCTTTCCCAGCTCATCCTGAACATCGGCTTGTATTCAGGGTTTTCCCAGTTTTCTTTTATAAAGCTTTGCGTGACTTCATCTGAAGTATAGCCTGAGCCAAAGTCAACATTGTATTTCTGCTTCAGCTTTTCAATCTCCCTGTCCCTTTCAACCTTTGCAAGAATGGATGCTGCGCTGACAACAGGGTATTTTGCGTCTGCCTTGTGCTCAGGGACAAGCACTGCCTTGACTTTGAGGTTTTTTGTGACCATGAACTTATAATCTTTTTTGTTTGGGCTTGGGCAGTCAAGTATTGCCTTTTCAGGCTTCAGCTCATTGATGATTTCTGCTGATTTTTCAGACTCAAGCTGGTTAAGGCTGGAGCTCATTGAATTAACAGCCTTGTCAATCTCGTCAGGCCACACCTTGACAATCTTGTAGCTTTTTGCAATCTTTTTAATCTCATCAAAAAGAAGCTGCCTTCTTAATGGGGTGAGCATCTTGCTGTCCTTTACTCCAAGAACCTTTAGCTTTAGCTCATCCTTTTCGTCAACGCAAAGCCCGCACATAACCAAAGGGCCTATGCAAGGGCCTTTGCCCGCCTCGTCTATGCCGCAAATTATCATTTTTCTGAGTAAAGTCAAAAGATATATAAATCAAACTACCTTTCTGTTTAAATATGAAATTAAAAGAGGCATTAATACAATTTGTAGGCTTGAACGACCTGAAAGAGGACGAGCAGGAAATTGTAAAGAAGCTTTCTTCTGAATACCATGACAAGATTCAGAGGGCAATGGAGACTCCCACTTCTCTTGTAGTCACAATCAAGCTTCACAATACTGAAGGAAAAAGAAAGAAGTTCTCTATTAAAGTAAAGACTCTGGCAGCGAAAAGGACTGTTGAGACAAAGCACGCAGCTGACTGGGATTTGGAAAGGACACTTCATAAGGCTTTTAAAAACATGGAAAGGCTTGTGCTGCATGAGTTCAGGGCAGACTCGCAGCACAAAAAAACATATTAACATGGAATTCAGAGATATAGGAAGAAAGGCAATACATTTTCTCTGGTTTTTTGTCCTTCTTGGATACCTTCAATGGGGATTGTGGTTTGTATTCTGGTTTTTTGCAGCATTTCTGATTATTGATTTGTTAAGGGTAGAGTTTGACTTCAGGCTATTGAGGTTTTTTAGTAAGCTCACAACACCAAATGAGCAGGAGACAAATTTTACAGCAACAATGACTTTGGCGGGCATGCTGATAACTTTGATGCTGTTTGACAATTACATTGCATTTACAGCAATATGCATGATGATTTTCGGCGACCTTGCAGCAGGAATAGTGGGGAGCTTTTTTTCACACAGGTTCCATTTAAGGCTTTGGAATACAAAGACAATCCCCGGAGTTATTGCAGGGCTTGTTGTAAACCTTATAGTCGGCTTTGTGCTTCTTGAAAGCCTGCCGTTGACACTTTTGATGGCTTTCACAGCGTCAATAGTTGAGATGGTTATTGTAAAGCTTAATGATAATTTCTATATCCCAATTGTTACAGCTTTGGCTGCCCAGCTTTTGCTGTACTTTGTTGCATGACTGGAGGCCAATAAAATGATAAAGGAAAAGAGTGCAGGAGCAATTGTGTTCAGGAAAGATGATGAAATAAAATACCTTATCCTTCATTATGGCGCAGGGCACTGGGAGTTTGTCAAAGGGCATATTGAGAAAGATGAAGAAGAGGAGCAGACAGTAATAAGAGAGCTTGGCGAAGAGACTGGCATAAAAAAAGCAGAATTTGTGCCTGAGTTCAGGAAAGAGATTAATTATTATTACAAGAAAAAGACAGGAGAGACTGTTTTCAAGACAGTTGTTTTCTTTTTGCTTGAGTCAAAGGAAAGCAAAGTGACGCTTTCAAAAGAGCACATTGGATACAGGTGGGTCGGAATTGACACTGCACTTAAGACATTGACTTTTGACAATTCAAAGCAAGTCATTGCCGAAGCAGACAAATTCATTAAAAATCTCTAGTGTAGTCTGAACAATAGAAATATTTAAATAGAATTTTCTGATTTTTGTTATTGGTTAAGGGAGCAACATAAGGAGGTGATGGAGCTTCGGTTTTATCGCCGAAAGAAAATCCAAAAGATTTTCATCTTTATGCTCTGACCTTAACCAAAATTTATTCTTCTTGGCTTTCAGATTTTTCAGAACAAGAACCAAGCTTAGCTCTCTCTGCTTTTGCAGCTTTATGCGCAATATGCAAAGGCTCAGGAAGCTTGTGCGGGTCTATAACTGTACTTTTAACAAGCTCAACTGATTTCTTCAATGAAATCTTATGGCCAGGAGAGACATAAAGCGGCTTTGCATGCTCTTTTGTCATGACTTTTGTTGCCCTAGCCTCTTTTTCAACAACAATTGCATTGCCCTGCTCTTTTCCGCAAAGTATGTTTTTTGCAATGCCTATGGTTGGTATGTCAAGCACAAGCCCAAGTTGAGAGGCAGCCCCTAATCTTCTTGGATGAAGTATGCCGTTGAAAGGGCACATAAGGACATCAGGCCTGTTCTCAAGCTTGTTGAATGTATCAATAATAACAGGCCCGTCCCTGTAAAACAACAATCCAGGGACATACTGCATCTTTATGTCATGCACTGAAACCTTTTTTTCAATTTCCTTAAGGCTTTTGTCGCATACAACAATAACACAGACAGCCTTGTCATCTGAATGCTGCACATCGCAGCCTGCAAGAAGCTCTGCTTTTTTGAAGCTGTCAGTTGTTACAATCTTTTGTGCAAGAGCTGACTGCTCTTTTTTCAGCTTTTCCCTGTCGATTTCCATTGTTTACTGTATTATGCAGTTGTTTAAAAGAGTTTCTATGTCTCAGCAAGATTTAAATATAATTATGCTGAATTTTGAGTATATGCAGAATAAGATCAAAGATATAGTGGAAGAGCTTAACATTGCACTTGACAGGAACATCAAGCTTACTTTTGACGCACTAAAGCCGACAATGGTCAGGCAGATTGTTTCTGACCTTGACAATATTGTCAGCGACATTAAGGAAAAGACGCACGAGCATGCCTTCAAGAATGTTGAGGCAATATTTTTTGACCTTGATGGCACTCTTGTTCTGAGAGACAAGACATCAAGAAAATGCCTTAAGCTTATTGAACAGCTTATGAAAAAAGGCATTATAGTTGGGATTGCATCAGGAAGGGCAAGGGATTCTCTTAACAGCCCTGTTTTCCAGTTTGCAAAAAAATTCAACGGCCCGCTTATTTTTGAAGATGGAAGCCTGATTCTTACAAAAGGCAGCCTTGACCTTTCATGGGACAAAAAAATAAAGCCTGCGCAGAGATATCTTAAGCAGATAGCTGACAAGTACAGCCATTATGACATAAGGTGGAAAGAAAGGAGCTTTTCAGTTTATTCAGCTACAAAAGACCTTCCAGACATAGTGACGTTAAGGAATGTTATTGTTAACAAGAACAGGGGGCACCATAATGTTGTGCCTGGAATTGCAGGAAAAGGAAATGCAATAAGGTACGCATGCAAGAAACTAAAGATTCCAATGAAATATGTGTGCTGCATCGGCAATGACATAAATGATATCCCCATGTTCAATGTTGCAGGCTTTCCATGCGCAGTGTCAAATGCATTCAATAAAGTAAAGCATTATGTCAGGCACAAGGGCGGGTTTGTAACAAGATATCCTGCATCTCTCGGGTGCACAGAGATTATGAAGAAGATTCTATGAGCTTTTCCGGCTCCTGGTTTGCCCAATAGCCAAAGAAATAGTCAAGCACATTGTCAATTGTTTTTGTATCAAGGCATACAAGAGCCATTTCTTTGTTGTATTTTATGTATGTCAAGTCATAGTTGTCAAGCTTTTCCTTTCTTCCAAGCTTTACATACGAGTCTATGTCGCTTATCCTCCTCAAATGGTTGAATGCCAAAGCCATAAGAAGCTTTTTGTGGACAATTGTATTTTTCCCAAGGAAATAATACTCAAGGAAAAGCTCTATTGCCTTTCTCAGCTTTCTCATATTGACTTTTTTCCTGAACTTTATCTTGTCAATAAGGCCTCTTTTCATAAGCGCAAGGCCGAGGAAAAATGCAATGTCAATATACTTGTTTCCTATGCTGTACTTGTTCTTTGTTTCAGGGTGCTCTGCATCAATAAAATAAATGCCGTCCTTGATAAGTATGTTATTGCTCCAAAGGTCGCCGTGTATTAATGTATTGTCTTTCTTGTCATTGAGTATGTCAAATTTGTGCAAATCCCTTTTTATCCTCTCGACAAAATTTTTGTCAGATATGTGTGAGAGGTATTTTTTGATAACAGCGACATAATCAAATTTCTCAGCATCTTTCTGCTCCTTAAGCTCGTTTTGGAGAAATTTTTTCCTTTTGTGCGTAATCCTCAGCACTCTTGCAGTATCGATTATTATTTTCTTTTTCAGCAGGATTTCAACAGTAGACATTTTTGCATTTGGGATAAACGCCATGTCAAGCCTTTTGTTCTTTGTATCCTTCTGCAGCACTTTTGGGGCAAAAGGGCAGAACTTAAGAAAAGTAGATTCCTGCGAAAGCCTTTTTTTGGGAGTCTTTGCAGTATATTTTTTAATGACTTTGTTGCGCTTCTTGTCCAGGAGGGTTGTATTCTGGTTTCCTCCTTCAAGCTTTTCAGTTATCTCTTCTTCATTATCAACCATTTCGATTGTGAACCACCTTTAGCACGCTTTCAAAGCTTTTCACGGTCTTCTTTGCAGTTCCGTCCCATGAAAAGTTGTCAACAGCTATCTGCCTCATCTTCTGCCTGAACTCGTTTTCGTCATAATCATCAAGATGCTTTGCAGCATTTAATATTTTTTCATGTATCTGGCCAATTACGTCTTTTGCCATATCAATTTTCATGCTGTTGTGCATGTTTTTCGGGACATAAGGCTCTGCAGCATCAAT